>JBOHVR010000330.1:0-13441 GCA_050735755.1 Binatia bacterium | reverse complement strand
CCAATGGGCAGCTCGGAAGATCATAAAAAGGGCCACGGCTTGAATCACATGATAGACGGCATTGTGGTTGAAATAGACCGGATGGAGCGCGATTCGACCCTGCTGGACGCCTGCGGCCACGAAAGTTAAGACAAGGCCGATCGTGCCGCTTCGTAACTCGCGAATTCTCATGTGACGGTACAACTTATGAAAGATCATGAGTAAGAGCAAAGTGGGAGGAAGATAATTGGCAATGGCAATATAAAACTCCTGTGAATACAGAAGCACCGCCGCGCAGTAGGCGACAAATTCCACCATCGCCAGAGTGATGAGCCGCCGCGCCGTTTTCTCTGAAAGCCAAAGCCGCGCTGCAATAGCCCATGTCGCCAGGGCAGCCAAGCCGCCGGCGACCAGCGTTAAGGGCCAGAGAATCCGGTATCCGATGGTTTCGGGGTCGAGAAAAAAGCCGTGAACCGTCCCCCCCGCGAGTGTAGCGACACCGATGGAGCAGAAGAACAGAATGAACCAAGACCGGGTGGGCGCTGCTCGGTCTCCATGAAAGTAGAGCAAGAACGAAAAAACAGCGCACTCTATCGCCAGGCCGTAGTCGGTCAAAGTGACGTCGGGTTCGGTCATCGCGGTGGTCGTGGCCGCTTATTGTAGCAGATAATTCGTTGGCTTGGACGTCAAGATGACCCCAATAAAAAATCGTCCTTCACCAGAGTGTCAAGAGAATGCCGAAATCTCGCTCGTGCTGATTGCTTTCACCGTGCCGTTTGTCCTGAGGCCTCCGACTCCGCTGAGGACATGCTTCGTCGGATGAACGGCTACACGACAAGGCAAAGCGAGGAGGCTACTCGATAGTCTTAGGCGCCCATCACGTTGTTTTTTGTCTTGACGTTGGCGTCGATTAGTCGATAAAGTGCGGCCAATGGTTAATGTCAAGAACGCGCCCCAAGCGCTGCCTGAAACCCTGGCTGTTTTTCCGTTAACCGGAGTCTTGGTCTTTCCCGGAATGATTCTACCGCTACATATCTTCGAGCCACGTTACCGTAACATGGTCGAGGATGCCCTTAACGCAGACGGGGTTTTCGGCATGATCCAGCCGTTTGTGCCCCGGCAGGACAATCGCCCCTTGCCTGGCTCCGAAACGGAAGCTCCTGAATTGTATGCTGTCGGGTGCGCCGGGTACATCGAAAAGTCGGAGAAGCTTCCGGACGGACGCTACGTACTTGAGTTTAGGGGAATGAGCCGCTTCCGCTCGGAAGGAGAGTTGCCCCTGTTGCGCGGTTATCGAAGAGTGAAAGCGAGTTATGCCGGATTCGCGGACTTTCCGATCGATCGCGACTGGCATTGCGATCGCCCGCGCCTGATGGACGCCCTTGAAGGGTATGCAAAGAGCCACGGCTTCATGTTGCAGCTCGATCAGGTGAGAGAGTTGTCTGACATCGAGCTTGTCAGCATCATAGGGATGTCACTGCCTTTCCATCCGTCGGAGAAGCAGGCAGTACTCGAGGCGCCGTCGGCGCAAGATCGAGAGACTGTGCTCATCAATTTACTTCGCCTGGGCTCGGGCGCCATCGATCCAGATACGGCGGTCCCGCCGCGCACGGTGCATTAAGAAGCTAACGATCGAGTGACGAGAGTCGGGTGACGAGGGGACCAAAAACCCGAAACCAAAAGACTCGCGCTAGGACCAGACCTGCCGGGCGGTCTCGACCACGACCTCCAACTTTCTTTTCTGGTCATCCTCGCTGATCAGGTTGCCGACCACATCGGAGGAAAAGCCGCACTGCGGGCTAATCGCAAGTTGCTCGAGAGGAACATACTTCGTGGCCTCATCGATACGGCGCTTCAAGCCGTCAACCGTTTCCAGTTGTGAAATTTTGGTGCTCACCAGCCCGAGGACGATGGTTTTTCCTTGAGGCAGAAAACGCAGCGGTTCGAAAGAGCCGGCGCGCGGGCTGTCGTACTCCAATAGAAATCGGTCGTGGTTGAGCTCATTGAGCAGCCTTTCGGCGATTTCGTCATAGGTGCCTTCCCGGTGCCACATGCTGCGCTGGTTGCCGCGGCACAGATGAATGCCGAAGGTGGCGCCTGCAAAGCCGCGGATGATCTCGTTGTCGGCTTGGAGGGATCGTGAGAAGTTTTGGGAGGGATCTTCGCCGCGCTTGCGCATCGCTTCCAGGGACGGCGGATCGACATAGGCCGTGTAACCGGGCGCGTCGATTTGAACGTAAGGACACCCCGCGTCAACCAAATCGCGGATCATCTCGCGCTCGATTTTGACCACGTCGGCGACAAACTCATCGACGGTAGGGTAGATCGAGGTCGAATTTTGATAGTCGAAGCGCTGGGTGATGCGATCCGGCCCGATCAAGCTGACTTTCACTGGCTTTTGAGCAACGCCGCTGGCGAAACGGTATTCCTCCAAAGGCTTGTTCCTTACCAGTCGAAGACGCTCAACCACGGGCCGTCTTTGGGACACGGCTGTGCCCTTTATTTCTCCCGCGTTGGGAATTTCCCAGCGCTGCAGCGGCCGGCTTCCCTGAACGCGGTCCTCGTAAAATCGAATGCTTCCTTGTCCCGCGTCAAACCCGGTGACCGATACTCCAAAGCTGTCCTGAAAATTTAAGCGCCGCAACTCGCCGTCGGTCACCACCTCCAAGCCAACGGATTCCTGCAGGCGCACGGCTTCCCGCACTGCCTGATCCTCGAAGCGTCGAAGCTCGCGCTCGTGGATCTTTCCTTCATCGAAACGTGCTCGCGTCTCTTTTAAGTATGCGGGGCGGAGCAAACTGCCGACGACGTCGGTCCTGGCTTTCGCTAAGTCAACCATCCCAACTCCTCCGAGTACGCCGTCCGGTCTCGCGTACGGCATTCTCGAGCTCTGCTGCGTTTTGGAGGGCATAACCGTCGCGGTCGTTATTGAAGTAAGCAAAAACATCCAGCCCCCGGTCCAAATAGGTTTTGATCTGTAGCGCCTGCTCTTTTAGAAATTGATGAGTGTAGTTGCCTCCATAGCGGATACCGTGGAAACGGAGGTAAACCCACTTCGCCGTGATTTCGCGCGGATGTTTTTCGATCATATCATGAATGCAGAGAGCGGCTTTATGGCTCTTAAGAATGCCGTATATTTCCGCGCGTAACCAGCGCGGGTCGCGAAATTCAAACGCCCAACGGTAATGGCTCGGCGCGGCCTTAAGAAAAATCTCCAGGCGGTCAAAATTGACATCCCAATTCGGAGGCAGCTGCACGAGTATGGGCCCGAGGGTCTCGCGCAATTTTTTTGCGCGGCCAGTAAAGTTCGTAATCCACCGTTTGGGGTCTTTAAGGCGTTTTAAATGGGTTCCGTAGCGGCTCAGCTTGAGCGCATAGCAAAACCCTTTCGGTGCCTGCCGTCGCCAGGTATCGAACGCTCTCGCTTCCGGCAGTCGATAAAACGTATTGTTGATCTCAACCGTATCAAAATGGTCGGCATAGTATCCAAACCAGCTCTTCTTGGGCAACTCGTGGGGGTAAAAAATGCCCTTCCAGTGGTCGTATTGATAACCCGACGTGCCGATGCGGAGTTCAGGCATCGCGAAGAGCTGCTCAGGTTCATGAAAATTAGGATCAACGTCACTCTACAATAACCTAACTGCGTTACAAGGGGACGCTGTCGGTCCGATAAACCCGCACGGGGACCGTCTGTGGATCGCGTTCCATAAATCACTGTCCTCCTTTCCCTCCGGTAAAGCGCAAGGAGCATGCCACGGATTCGAGTATTTTATAGCGGCACGCCCGGAGGTTCTGCTCGCCGCCTTGGGAGCGAATTCCAGGCGAATCGTGACCAGAGTTTCCGTCTGTCCGAAAAACGACAATCAAAGAGGTCGTAATATTGCAGAACTGAGACAGCATGGTATTCCAAGCCAATCCGTCCGAGGGTAATCGAACGGATTAAGCCGGGTTAACGCTCTCCTCTGGAATCATTATCCGTGGCATAGTCGTTGCGTCCCAAATAGGGTGTTTGGGCAAAACTTTAACTACAATCGCTGCAAAACTCGCAGTGAAAGGAATTGCCGTATGTCTAAGGCAGAGGAGAACAAAGAAGAGAGACAAAAGAGTAAGGGACTCACGACTCGGAGATCGTTTCCGGAGTTGAATCGAATGGAGCGTGAAATGGAACGCATGTTCGACAATTTCTTCAGCCCTAGATGGAGTCCCTTTGCACGAGGCCGCTTCTGGCCCGCGCGCGGAAAAGAGGTCGGCGCGCCGGCCGTGGATGTGGACGTCTATGAGGAAAAAGACGAGATTGTTGCGAAAGCAGAATTGCCCGGAATGGATAAAGATGAAATTGAAGTCGACATCAGGGAAGGCCTACTAACGATCAAAGGGGAGAAAAAAAAGGAAGAGGAAACAAAGGATGAACACTATTACTGTGCGGAGCGTTCTTACGGCTCTTTTGTGCGCAGCCTAGAGCTTCCCAGAGAAGTGCAGGTTGACAAGGCAAAAGCAAATTTCAAAAATGGCGTCCTGGAGATCAGACTGCCGAAGACAGAAGAGGCTAAGAGAAAAGAGACCAAAATCAGGATAGAGTGAACCTGATTATGGAACTCTTGGCGTACGTTCGCGCGAATCGGTCGCGCAGTCCAATCGCAGCCAAAGAGGCAAACTATGTATGTATCACGGCTGACATTTCACACGCTTCCGGGGAAGACCCAGGAAGTAGAACAACGGCTTATGACGCTGCTCAAGTGGGTCGAGCAAGCGGGAGGATCAAGGCCGAGAGTGATGCGCAATCATTATGGTTCCTTGGGAGCGCCGGATCTGGTTTTCGAACAGGAAGTGGCCGATCCGGCTGCGCTGGAACTGCAGATTAAAAAAGTAACGGAAAACAAAGAATTTCAGCAATGGGCGCAACAGCTTTCTGGACTGCTTGAGCAGTCCTCAAAGCGGGAGCTATACTCAATCAAGCATTCCACGTGATAGTGTTCGGGGACGAAGAATCTGGGCATTCGATCTGACAACGTTTTCACTTCTTGAACCAAGCCGCGCCGAGGATGTCGTCTCTCCCTTGCGGCAGACCGCCAGGGAAAGGGGAAGCCGGTCCTCATGCGGCAACACTGGCTGGAGCGAGGAGGATCGGGTTCATGGCTACAGTTGAGCAAGAGTTGGAACAAAGAATTGAACGACTTGCGAGCGAGATCGGACAGGTTGTTCGCAGCGCCGATCCGGAAAAGCAGGATCAACTTAAAGACCTCGCTACGACATTGGTAAGTCAAGAGGTCGCTCCGATCGGCGGCGGAAGCGAGCAGGCGGCCGGACGCGCAGTGGCGCGGTCCATGAACCCGCTTGCAGCCGGTCTCGGGTTACTTCTCCTCGCCATCGGGTTTTTCTTTCTCCTCCCGCCTGTTGGGGTCATGCTCGGAATCGCCGGGCTAATCGGCATCGTCTGGGGCTCGGTTATCAGCTGGACAAAGAACTAGCTCATCCAAAGCTGCGCTTTTCTCTTTGATGCGAGGGATGCGGGAAAAAAGAATGGCGCCTGAGACCAGGTCTTTCCCTACAGCGAATTCTTTCGTAGTGACTGAATCCATTCTTCGCGCTCGCCGGCCTTATCCTTGGGCTTGAAGCAAGATTGCGCGGGCGGGCGGAGACATTGGAGTCGACTTCTCGTTCGGAGCTTGACTATGTCCAAACAAATTTCAAAGCTGCCCCGCGGGAAAAAGCAAATACCGATCGACGCTGTTCGCACGAGGTTGCGTAATCACGTGGAGCGTGTCCTCGCGTCCAATAACGAGGTGCTGATTCGGATGATCGAGCGGTTTTTTACTGAGATCATCGACCGGCTTGTCCGGGACGGACGGATCGAGCCTGCGAAAGGCGAAGTCGTGCCGATCCGCCCAAAAGAGAAGAAGATTTAAAATGATTGGAAATAGTCGACCGAAGCCGATTCCCGGCTCTGGCATAAGAAATAGAGGGCTCGGTGTAGTCGACGGCTGGCATCCACCTCGCAGTCTATCGAAGGAACGAACAGATGGAAGAGACCGAATGAAGAGCCCTTACACCGTATCCTTATTTTTTCGGCTCGTAGCCGACCTTGGGGAATCCCCACGCCTCGGTGGCGATGCGCTGCATGAGTCTTTCCTCCGTGCCGCGGCACTCGCTGCTGCAAAGAGAGAGCTTGGCGCCTTTGGCCATCTTGTTGGCGAGCGTGCCTTCTATCAGGAATGAGCCTCTTCCCGGTTCAATAGAATCGACGACTTCCTGACCCTCTTTGGAAGCCAAGAACTCGAGCCACAGCATGGCCGCGTTCGGGTTTTTCGCTCCCGCGTAAATCGCTTCGGGCTCATGAAAAGACATGGGAAAGGGATCCGGCACCACCATTTTGATGTCCGGATCTCGTTTTATCTGGCGCTGTGTTGAATGGACGTAATTGCCGCAGTTCATCGCAATCTCGCCGGAAGTCAACATCGCGAGGTTGCGCGTGTTGCCGCGGCCCCACATCGGACTGTTCTCCTTCAGCCGCCGCGCGAAGCCGAGAACCTTTTCCTCGCCCCACGCAGCCGTCAGCCAAGCTAGAACATTGGGTTTTGTATCGACGCTGAATTTGCCTTTGTAGTACGGCTCCAGGCAGGCATCCCATCCCTTGGGCGCTTTGTCGGGCGGAACCGACTTGGAGTTGTAGACCAGGACGCCGGTGTTCGTGCCAAGCCACAGCACCATCCCGGAGTCGTCGATCATCCGCGGCGGGATGTTGAGATGGCCGGCCTGGGCCATCGCTTTGAAATCCACTTTCTTGATGAGGTTTTGCTTGAAGTACTCGCTCCAAAAAACGATGTTGGTGTGGACGACATCCAGATTGGCGCGGCCGGCCGACATCTCAAAAAGCTGGCGCTGCAAAGCGGGAATGCCCTCGGCGAAGGTCGAGGTCACTTTGATGAACGGATACTTCTTCTCGAAGGCTTTCACGATCAGCGGAATCGCGGCGTCGTCAAAGCCGGGCGAGACGCTGAGTTTGCCCTCCTTCTTGGCGCCTTCGAGAATCTGCGCTTGCGTTTGGGCCCGGGCTCGAGCTGGATGGCCCAGCGAGGCCCATACCACGACGAGAGCGAAAAAAGTAAAGATTCGGCGGCCGATTCCCATAAAAACTCCTTCTTTTAATTGCTTTCGGGCATAGAGAATTTGTTTGCAGTTGTTAGAGGCTTATATAATAGGAAGGTAGGCTTACTCAAGAAGGGCACCATCAATTTTGGAGGAGGAAGGAATTTGTCTACCCCGAAAGTAACGCAACCGAGAAACCGGCGCTTTCGCCTTCACGAGGCGACGATCGCGGATGTTCACAGAGCCATTCGCGCAAAACGGTTGACCGTGACAGAACTCGTCCAGGCTTACTTGAAGCGCATCGAGGCTTATAATGGAACCTGCGTTAGAGGAGCGGTCGATCCAACGACCGGTCTGCAATTGAGTGAAGTTGAGCCGATTGAGAACGCGGGCCAACTCAATGCCTTGATCACGTTGAATATTAGAGGCAAGCGCTCGAAAACGGATCCCATCGATAATGACCCTAACATGCCGGATGCCCTGGAAGTGGCCAAGGCGCTGGATAAAAAATTCGCTCGAAGCGGCGAACTTGCCGGCCCACTCCATGGAATCTCCTTCGCAATTAAGGATCAGTTCGATACCTTTGATATGCGGACTACCGGCGCCGCGGCGAGCTATTTCGCGAATGACAGGCCTCCCAGAGATTCCGATGTCGTTGCCCGGCTGAGGAAGGCCGGCGCTATTATTCTGGCAAAGGCCAATATGGGAGAATTGGCGGGCGGAGATCGCAGCACCTTCGGCGGGACGACTGGCAATCCCTACGACACGACGCGCAGCGCCGGGCGCTCGAGCGGCGGTTCTGGCGCGGCGGTTGCGGCGAATCTGGTGATGTGCGCGATCGGCGAAGAGACCGGACCTTCGACGCGCAACCCGGCTGCGAACAATAACCTTGTCGGAATCGTAGCGACGCACAGTTTAGTTAGCCGCGGCGGCTTGATGCCCGCTTCCCTCACGCGGGACCGGCCGGGAATCCTTTGTCGCACGGTGAAGGACGCTGGAATCGTCCTTGGAGTTCTGGCGGGATATGAGTCCAGGGATCCAATAACGGCTGCAAGCTCGGGCCGGTTGCCTTCCCGTCCCTACGAGAGCTTTGCCAACAGAGCAAATCTCAAGGGGATTCGCATCGGAGTCATCAGGGAGTTCATGCAGCCGTTTACCAAGGCGGATGAAGACACCATCCGGATTGCCAATAAGGCCATTTCCGACATGGCGGAGGTGGGGGCGACGATCGTCGATCCGGGGCCACGGGGAGAGTTGTTCAAAGACGCAATAGTAAATTTGGTGTTCTCTTTGGACACGAAAGCATTTGTTTCTACCTTTAGGGAGCTTTTCCCGGACGATGCTTCGGTCATTGAGAAGATCGTTGACGTTGCGTCTGGTACTGTAAACCTGCCGCCTTATGTTACCCTCCGGATGATTGTTGACGCTCAGAGCACGGAAGCTGGCGAACGGCAGTACGTGATGAACAAATATCTTAGAGAGCGCGGCGACAAGACGATTCGAAATATTCGTGATCTGATCGACAACTCGGTTTTTTACAGTCATCCGCGAATCGATGGGGTCTCAGCTTCACCCAAATCCAGGCTTGAGGACACATTGACCCGTAGCGAAAGACTGACAAAGAAGAGTGATGGCTCGCCTTTTGTCCGTAACACTCCGATCACGGAATTGGACATCACGGGAACCCACACCCGGAGGGTCCTCCTTCAGGCGCTAGTGCTAAAAGTGATGGCGGATCACAATCTGGATGCACTGATCTATCCGACGAAAAATATCCCGGCGCCCGTTCTTATGGCGCCGCTGGAGCCAGACGCGCTTAAAACGGTCAAGGAGACTTCTAGAGTTACAATCGACGGCGTAGAATATCTAAGAACGAGAGACAGAGTCGTGGACAACCGCCATCCTCTAGCCTGGCGTTTAAGCGCTGCCGCTGGCTTGCCGGCGATCGCCGTTCCCGCCGGGTTCACTCGGGTGGTTTATGACCGGGCTGTTGTTAGGGAGGCTGATGGAAGCAAGAAAGCGGGTGAACTGGCTGGCCCTAAGGCAATTGCTCTTCCCGTCTCTATCGATCTGCTCGGCAGACCTTTTACTGAGCCTGCGCTGATCAGAATTGCGGCGGCTTACGAGAATGCCACGCGCCATCGCCGCCCGCCCAAAGCCTTTCCGCCGCTGGCAGGCGAGCCGTAACGATGCTGGACTTGCCCTTAGGGTGTCGCAAGCCCAGCATCGGAAGTTATTGAATGTGTTTTGCTACGCAAGAGAAAAAAATGTGCCGGATTTGTGATCCAGCGCCCAATGGTAGGCCCATGCGCTGGCCGCTGCATCCCATGCCGGCATCCCCACCAGCTCAAAAAGAATAACTTCGCTCTGGCTCTGCCGTCCTTGCTGTCTACCTAAACTGACTTCCCCCACCTCGATGCTTTGGTTCGCAGACCAAATTCCGGTGGCATTCATTGTGCTGTAGGGTTCACGCGGCGGTCTGAAGTTCAAAAGCTCTTCTTTCGATGAGGTGAAGACACGCGATCGGCAGACCAGCTCACGCGGCAGTTGGCCACTCCCGATGGAGATGATGAGCGCGCCGGCGGAAATCCAGTTGGATTCCAGCACGGGAAGGCGCGCGTTTGTCGCAAGATCAACAATATCGGCGCCTTCAACGGCTTGCCGCGCGTGATCGACGGCCTCGACCTGGATCTCCAGCCATGAACTCATTTGTCGCGCGAAGCGCGTCCGGTGTTCGTCGTTCGGGCTGAAGACCCTGATTTTTTCCAGTGATGGCATGGCGCTCCGGATGGCGAGGAGCTGTCCTTTTGCCTGACGTCCGCTGCCCAAGAGCCCCAACACCCTGGCGTCGCGTTTCGCCAGGAGGCGGCAGGCAATTCCGGCGGGCGCCCCCGTGCGCCAGACATTAAGCTCGCCGCCGGCAATCAGGGCGAGCAAGTCGCCGGTCTGTCCGTCGAAGAGAAGATTGCAGTGAGAGTCCTTGGCGCCGGTGAAAAGAGGATAAGTCCGCAAGACCACGCCGGCGTTGGGCAATGACGCCGTCAATACGCGAAAGTTCCTTTTGCCGTCGGCCAGCGGCAGCGGGAACCCGCCTTGACTCGTTATCTTACCACGGCTACAAGCGCGCAGAGTCTCGGAAATGACTTCCAAAAGCAGATCCATCGAGGCCGGTTGGCCGAACAACCCTTCGAGATCCTTTCCGCTGATCACAAGCGCCATACGCTACTGACTACGACGTCAAGCCGCGTCTTACAAGGGCAAGAAAGACAAGTAGGGGGCAACCCCCTGCGGTTGCCCTGAAGTTGGGAAAAATCCATTCATGGTTCAACAAGCATGTCCTGAGCCCTTCGGCTGCGCTCAGGATAGACTCCGTCGAACGGCTCACCGCGAACGGGATGGCACTTAGCCGTTCGTCCGTCGACGGCTATTTTTTCACAGCTTCCCGGTATCCGCGGAGCGTAGGAGGAAATGAGCGGTTTCCGCCCGCTTGACCTGAAAACGGCATTCAACTATTTCTTACTGGGTCTATTCACCTTCCCGTCTTTGTCCAATCCGAAGAGGAGGTTTTATGGCCGTCAAGACTTCGATTGGCGCGGTCAAGTATCTGCCACTCTTGATTGCGGCCTTTTTGAGCGTCGTGAGTACCATTCCCTGCATGCCCAGGAGCCATTCTTTAAAGGCAGGACCATCCGGCTCATGGTCGGATTGACGCCCGATATATTCGTGGAGCGCGGGTGTATCGGGCAACCGCGGATCTCTTTGCTCTGAGCGGCGAGGAGTTCGAAACTCTAATGCGCGAAGTCATGTATCAACCACGCGAGGTTGTGGAGAGAGTCAGAAAGCTGACCCAGGAGAATCCTTAGGGCGGTGCTGTTCAGACCGGAACAAAAACAAAGTAAACAGAAAAAGAGCTAACATGCATAAAAAATCCGAGCCGTCGACAGAAATCATCGCGAGCCACTTGATCGGACGCTTCTTGGCGCTGGCAACTTTTCTCGTCATTATTGCGGTGGGCGCGATCGCGGATGCACAGGAAAAGAAACAACCGCTGTATGCGACGATGAAGACCAGTATGGGAGATATCGTGCTGCTACTGTTCGAGGACAAGGCTCCCAAAACCGTAGCGAACTTTGTCGGCCTGGCCGACGGGAGCAAAGAATGGACCGATCCTAAAACCAGACAGCCGGTGAAGCGGCCGCTGTATAACGGAACCATTTTTCACCGCGTGATCCCCGGCTTCATGATCCAGGGCGGCGATCCTTTGGGAAATGGCACCGGCGGCCCTGGTTATCGTTTCGAAGATGAATTTCATCCGGATCTGAAACATTCAAAGCCCGGCATCCTTTCGATGGCTAATGCCGGACCCAATACCAACGGAAGCCAGTTCTTCATCACTTATAAGGCGGTGCCCTGGCTTGACGGTCGCCACGCGGTCTTCGGTGAAGTCGTTAAAGGCCAGGAAGTCGTAGAGGCTATCGGCAAGGTCCCGCGCAAACCGGGGGATCGGCCTGTCGCTGACGTCGTGCTCCGGGAAGTCATCATCTCACGCGGAAGCTATTGATTTCTCCGGCACATTAACCGTGGCCCAATTCTTTGCTTCCAGCCAGGTGACCGGTTTGGTCGGAACCGAGGCGGCGGGCAGGTTATTAGGGCCGGGCGTGGGAGGATTGCTGGCGGGTTGGAGCATCCGGATGCCGTTTATGGTGCATGGGATTTTGGGTCTGGTCGCATTCTGCCGAGTTTTTACCTCATGCGCGAATCCGCGCCAGTTGAAAAAAAAGAAGTTGCGGCGCAAAAAGCGCCGGAGCCGAGCCCGAAGACTTTCTTAACCATGCTCAAGGATTTTAGGCTCCTGGTATTGTTCATAGCCCAACTGTTTGCTGTTATATCCAGGGGAACGCTGTGGAGCGGGACGATGTTGCTCTACGTCGCATACGCGTACAATAGCAGCCCGCAGTTGTTGGGTGTTCTTTCCACCGCGGCGGGGGTTGTCGGCATTCCCATTACGTTCTCGTCGGGTTATCTGTGCTGATCGGGCTACAATTGCGCGAAACGATAGGACGAGAAAGACTGTGAATGAACAGCAGGGAAGAGCGTCGCGGGGGGTTGTCTACACGTGCGATGTGAAGGGACCCCGGTTGCGGGGTCGGGCACCCTAAGAGGCAAAATTAAAGATTGAGGAACGAAAAGCAGGCCTGATAGAACACGATCGCAACCGTAGCTTAAGTAATGTTTCACTTACCGTTCACGTCTGAACGAAAAGGAGGAGCCCCATGCGACTTTCATTTAACTGCAAGCCGTGCGTAGTGATTTCGGCACTAGTGCCTTTTTTCTGCGCGTTGTTGTTTTTACCGGCGCGTAGCTTTGCCCAGGCGCCGTTCTACCAGGGAAAAACCATTACAGTCATCCAAGGCCGGGAGGCCGGCGGGACGGGGGACCTGCGCGCCCGAGCCATTACGAACTTCCTACGCAAGTACGTTCCCGGAAATCCGACTTTTGTCCACGAATACATGGGGGGTGGAGGCGGACTGAGAGCCGCCAATCACATCTATTCGGGTGTGCGGGCCGATGGCCTGACGATTGGATGCGTGAGCTCCGGTTTGCTCAGCAGCGCGCTGCTGGGGAACCCCGGCGTCAAATATCAACTCGAGAAGTTCCACTACTTGGGAGCCGCGGACGCCGGTGGTCACTATGTTTTCTACACGCGGAAAGAAGCCGGCATCACCCATCTGGAGAAGCTGCGCGCGACATCAGGAATCAGAATCGGGGCGCAATCCGTGGGCCACAGCAACTACAACATCGGCCGTTTGCTTGCTTTCTTGCTGCCGCTGAAGGACGTCCGGCTTGTCACCGGTTATGCCAGTCCTGAAATCGATGCCGCGCTTGTGCGCGGGGAAGTGGATGCTCGCTTTAACCAGAGCCATAGCGTTCTGCAGCAACATGCTGACTGGGTAGAGAAGGGTCTGATGGATTTTCATGTCGTTCTGGAAATTCCCAAGGGTGAAAAACACCCCAAATTTGCCCACCTGCCCGAAATCGAGAGTTTTGCTCGTAACGAAAGAGAGCGCCAGCTTGTCGCGCTGCAAAGAGGCTTTCGACTGATCGGCTCGCCTTTTATTCTCCCTCCGGCTACGCCGCCTGATCGGGTTCTGATTCTCCAGGAGGCCATGACCAAAGTGTTCAAGGATCCGGAATTTCCCAAGGAGTTCAAAAAAATGGTCGGCGACGAGGCCGAAATGGTGCTGCCGGATGTCATGGATAAAACCGTCAAAGGAATTCCGCGCTCGCCGGAAATTATCGAGCTGATGAAAAAAATCACCGGACCCGAGCCTCTGCCGGCGCGGTAGTTGCAAGGCAGCAGCGCCTCTTTTTCTTT
>JBOHVR010000329.1:0-10077 GCA_050735755.1 Binatia bacterium | reverse complement strand
GCATAGGAGTCATCCGCCGGAATCTCTAACGCCGGAGAAATTCGATCGGCGACGGCTTCGAAAGCAGGAGGGCGAATGAAAAAATCGACTGTGCTCGGGTTAGGATTGATTGTACTACTTTGCATGGCCTCTTCTTTGCCGGCGGCCTCGGCTCAACCAAAACGCGGGGGCACGGTTATCTTCGCAATCAGCAAAGAAATGGCTTTGATGAATCCCTTGGTCAGCACCAGCTCAACCGAGGGGAGAATTCGCGAGCTGATGTTTGAGCCGCTCCTGGCATTGGACGCCAAAGGAGCGATTCAGCCGCGTCTTGCGGAGTCCTGGGAGATAGCCGAAGACGGCAGGCTCTATATTTTCAAGCTCCGCAAAGGTGTGAAGTTCCATAACGGCAAGGAGCTTACTGCCGACGACATCAAATTTGCCATGGACTACACGATGAATCCCAAGAACGGAGCCTACGGCTTTGATGACTTGAGCGCGGTCCAGCGGGTGGAGGCTGCCGACAAATACACTCTAAGGATCCATCTAAAACACCACAATCCGATATTTCTCACCTTGCTTGCAGACATTCGGTCTTTCTCCGCCATCCCCAAAGAATCTCTGCCGGAGGGAGTCAGGAAACCCTCCACGTTTCCCCCCGGAACAGGGCCATTTAAGTTTGTCGAGTGGGTGCCGGGCCAACGCATCGTCTTTGAGCGCTTTGATGAGTACTGGGGACACAAGGCTTACGTTGACCGTGTCGTTATGAAGGCTATTGGCGATGCCACGGTCCGCTTCAATGCCCTGCAGGCGGGCGATGTCGATATCATCGAGCGCACCCCCTATGAGTGGGTGCAGCAAATCGTGCAGGGAAAAATTAACGGCATCGGCTATGCCAAGGCGGCCCGGGCGGGGGCGCGAAATCTCGAATTTAACGTCGTCGATCCGCCCTTCAAGAATAAAAATCTTCGTTTGGCGGTAGCGCATGCCATTAACAAGAAGGAAATTCTCCAGGCGGCTTACTTTGGCCTGGCCGACCCCACCGACCAGCGCTTTCCCGAGGGACACGTCTGGCACTTCGACATTCCCACGCCTCAGTACAACCCGGACAAGGCCAAGGCTTTTCTAAAGCAGTCGAATTACAAGGGTGAAACACTTGAGCTTATGGGCAATCGGGGAGACGCCGCAAGCATTGAAGGGACTGCGATCCAGGCGCAGCTCAAGAGAATCGGAATGAAGGTAGAGCTGAAAATTTTGGAGCGGGCCTCCGCCCTCGAAGCGCGTCGCAAAGGCAAGTATATGTTCAAGCTGGCCGGCGGCAGCGACTACCCAGACCCGCTTCCCGCTTATCAGGAATACATGTGCGAGCCCGATCCAAGAAAGCGGCGGCTCAATGAGAGCGGTTATTGCAACAAGAAGTATGACGCGCTGCTCAAAAAAGCAGAGGCGGAGGTGGATCCTGGGAAACGAAGGGCTCTCTTTAAACAGGCCGTCACCATACTCGCGGAAGACGTTCCAGTCCTTCCGATCGGCTTTACCCCGCGCTTTTTCACTTTCCGCAACCATGTCAAAGGCTTCGTCACGAATGCGAGCGGCGATTTTCAACCCTGGGGCGCTGGTTTGATCCGCACCTGGATCAAAAAGTAATGACGTTAAGGAGGTTTTATGGAGACCACCAAGCGACTCGGTCCAGTTTTTTTGTTGAGCTTGGTTTTCGCTTTTGTTCTTGCTCCCTCGTTCGCTATTGGCGAGAGCATCGATGAGCTCTAGAAGAGGGCGTTAAAGGAGGAAGGCGTTCTGAACTGTTATTGCTCGCTTGCCCAGATCAACGCCGCAAAGATATTCCCGAAATTTGAAGAGCGCTTCCCCGGCATCAAAATTAACCATGTGGACGCCACGGCCGACAAGCTCGCCGCGCGCGCGATCACCGAGGCGCGCGGGGGCCGAACGCTCGCCGACGTCCTGGAGTTCGGTCTCGAGAACATTCTCCAGGTCCACGAGCAGGGTCTTGTGTCGGAGAAACCGCTCCCCGAAGCCGCGGCCTATCCGGACAATTTGAAAGGCTCTTTGGACGGCACAGAATCTGATCTTTTTTGTCGGAGCATGGAATACGGATCGCGTGAAGGAAAAAGAAGCGCCTGATTCGTTTGACGATTTTGCCGACCCCAGATGGAAAGGTAGGTTGATGGCCGATCCCAGGGACGCAGAGTTAGTCATCGGGTTGATGCACAAGTATGACGGCCTGGAGAAAGCCCGCGCTGTCCTCAAAAAAATCGCCGCCAACAAGGTGGAGTTTCACAAAGGACACTCGCAGCTTGCGGAGTTACTCGTAGCCGGTCAGGGGTCGGCTTGTTTTACCTGTTACTCGCACCACTACCCCCCACGGATCCAGAAAGGGGCGCCGCTCGGCTACTTCCTCACCGAAGGCATCGGGAGCATCATCGCGGTTTCGGTAATGAAGGATCCGCCTCATCCGAACACGGCATTGCTGTTCGCGCGCTGGGCTGTGTCAAAGGAAGGCCAGAAAGTCTATGCGAAAGGCGGGCGCACGCCGGCTCACCCGGCGGTCGAGCCAATTGAGCCAGTCCGGCCAAAGAAAATTTACGCGGTTGGCGCCGACGATATCAAGCAGTTTCCTAAGTACCTAAAGATTTGGAAGGGGATCTTCAAATTGAGGTAAACGAAGCCACCCGAAGAAGATGAAGCTCTATATTGGGTAAGCCCGTGTCAGGGGAAAAGATCGGAGATACGGGGAGGAGAGATATTCGATGCCGGACAAGGTGAAGCAGCATTTCGGCTTCCTAGTGAAAGGAAAAAACGAACTAACCAAACAGCCTCTCATTTGAGAGGCGAATCCTCGAACCAACCTAAGAAGGTGACAAAATGCGTCGAACACCAATCGCTGCATGCTTTCTCGTTGTGAGTGGCCGGTTACGGTCGGATTAACGCCGGCCTGTTGGCTATTTTTCTACGGCGTCTTCGATTACACGCTGCAACTGCCGTTTCCCGACGGAAGCATTTTTCGCTGGGTGGGATTTGACTTCACGGCTGTGCGGGGCGTCTTTGTGAGCTAGCGTGGTGTCTCCGAAATACGTTAAGCAGGCGAAGAATCTCTAAGCGAGGCGACCCTCCAGGCGCCGGGCATCTTCGCGTAAAATCAAACAACTGTAGGAGAAGTAACCGGGTGCGTAGTTTCGCGCGGCTTCCGCGCAGTATCTCAAGCGAATGGCAAAACTTATTCGCTGCGGGAAGCGCTTGATCGCAGCCGTCTATTGACAATCGACATTCTAGCTGAATAAAGTCGTCGACGACGGAAATAGGACCTTTCGGCGTTTTTCTGTGAACCACTACTCCGGCTGAAAGTCTTTTCCATAGGGAGGAGCTGAGTATGTGGCATTTCAAACCTAACTGGCTGCGCGGGAAAACGGAGCCGTCCATTACGGCGGGGAATATCAGAGATGAGTCCGATAATTCGACAGGCATGCGCGGCGTTACGAGGGAGATCACTGATCGCAAAAGCTCCGAAGAGACGCTACGGAACAACGAGGAGCTTTATCGAACGCTCGCCGAAACCGCAACTGATGTCATCATCAGCATAGACGAAGGCAGTAATATCCTCTTTGTCAATGCTGCCGTGGAAAAAATCTTCGGCTATACACCGTCCGAATTAGTCGGCCAGAAACTAACGGTGCTCATGCCTGAGTCCCTGCGCCGCCGCCACGAAGAAGGCTTGCGTCGTTATCTTGAGAGCGGCGAAAGACGTCTTTCGTGGGACAGGGTCTCTTTCCCCGGTTTGCACAAGTGCGGGCAAGAGATCAGCATGGAGATCTCTTTTGCGGAATGTAGGACGGGCGAAAGCCGTCTTTTCACTGGTATCATACGAGACGTAACAGGGCGGAAGCAGGCGGAGGAAGCGCTGCGCCAAAGCGAGGAGCGGCTCAAGCTCGCAATGGAATCTGCGCGGATTGGCTATTGGGAAACGGACCTCGAATCCGGTCGTATCACATCGTCCGAAAGCCTGCAGCAGATCTTCGGCCTTCCGCGCGCTGGCTTTGCGGGGACCGTGGACGCGTTCCATGCTTTGGTCTACCCGGAGGATCGCGAGCGCCTTCAGCGCCTGGCCGAGCACTGTGTTAAGACCTTGAGCAGTGCCGAGATTGAATATCGGATCGTGCGCCCCGATGGAACGCTCCGCTGGATTGCAGGCCGAGGGCAGGCGCTGGCCGGGCGCGATGGGCGGGCGGCGCGAATTTTAGGAATGGTGGTCGATATCACCGAGCGCAAGAAGGCAGAAGAAGAGCTGCGCGCGGTCCTCGAGGAAGTCCGCAGGCTAAAAGAGCAGATTGAGGCGGAAAATATCTATCTTCGCGAAGAGCTTTCGGGCGTTCACCGCTTTGGCGAAATTATCGGCCGTAGCGACGCGATCCAAAAAGCGCTCAAGCAGGCGGAGCAGGTCGCTGCGACCGATACGACCGTGCTCCTCCTCGGTGAAACCGGCACGGGCAAGGAGCTACTGGCCCGTGCCGTGCACGGTCGTAGCAAGAGAAGCAACCGGCCGCTGGTCAAAGTGAACTGCGCGGTGTTGCCGGCTTCGCTGATTGAGAGCGAGATTTTCGGCCACGAGAGAGGCGCGTTCACCGGCGCCAGCGCCAAGCGTATAGGGCGCTTCGAGCTAGCCGACGGAGCGACGATATTCTTGGATGAGATCGGGGACCTGCCGGTGGAGCTTCAAGCAAAGTTACTGCGTGTGCTCCAGGACGGCGAGTTTGAACGGCTAGGGAGCTCGAAGACGATCAAAGTAAACGTGCGCGTGATTGCGGCCACCAACCGCAATCTCCGCCGCGCGATGCAGGAAGGGAAATTCCGCGAAGATCTGTATTATCGGCTGAACGTCTACCCGATCAAAGTGCCGCCGCTGCGCGAGCGCAAAGGGGATATTGTGCCGCTGGCGCTGGGTTTTCTGCAGGAGTCCAGCCGCCGGCTTGGGAAGTCGTTTAGCGGGATATCCCGGCGGGCGCTAGAGACGTTGCAACGCTACGACTGGCCAGGGAACGTGCGCGAGCTACAGAACGTGATCGAACGCGCGGCGGTCACGTCTACGGGCCCAGTGCTGCGGCTTCCCGCGGGATGGGAGACGCTAAACGTTCGGGAATCGCGAAGCAGTAACGGGAGCGAATCCGTTACCGAGTCTCGCCTGGCATCGGTCGATGAGCTATCCCTCCAACAGATGGAGCGGCATCACATTCTCGATGTACTCGATCGAACTCACTGGCGCATAGAAGGGATGCACGGGGCCGCGGCGATCCTAGGCTTGAAGCCGAGCACGCTACGCTCGCGCATGAACAAGCTGGGCATACGCCGCGAAAGCGGTATTGAAAATAAGGACGAGTCAAAGCACGCCCACCCAACGGGCAACTAACTTTGACCCCTATCGATGTTTTCCTAGCCGTAGCCCACGAAATTTCGCGCTTTCCGTTGTATTTCGAGGCGGCTACCTGAGAACGTTAGCCCATACCTTGGATATCTGGCTCTGTACTCTTTAACGGGGTCTATAATTTTTCCGGGCATCTAATTTGCCTCCCACCGACCGCTGGTAGTTTATTCACTCTACCGCGCGCTATACGTTTGTCTTGTTAATAACGTGCCGCAAACATTTATGACCGTCAGGCGACCGCGAGGCATCCAATTAGCCGGGTATTGGAAGAAAACACTCACCCCGGTCTCAGGCTTTCCCCTACCAAAGCCCGGAGGTCGTAGCCGGCCTGTTCGGTAATTTGGGCGAGGCATCAAGGAGCTTGAGCGCAGTCATATGCTTTGGCTTCTCAAGCACACCAAGTTGGCAGATCGAGTGGAGCGAAGGAGCAGCAACGGTCCTGAGTCTCCGTCCGAGCACGTTACGCTGGCGCATGAATAAGTTGGGCATCAGGAGGTAGAGCGGAAGAAGCTGAGCGAACGGCTATACGCCGAACACATTTTTTCGGGAGGAGATCTCGTTGCTACAGCTCCTCACTGAAAGCTTCGGGTCCAGCAAGGTCATCTCAAAGGTCCTTCGACAAGCAGAGCGGGTGGCGCCGACTGACACGACCGTGCTGCTTTCGGGAGAGACGGGCACGGGTAAGGAGCTGTTGGCTCGGGCGATCCACGAGCGCAGCGCGCGAAGCGATCGGCCGCTCTTAAAAGTGGATTGCGCCGCGCTGGCCCCTTCGTTGATCGAAAGCGAGCTTTTCGGCCATGAGAGGGGCGCGTTTACGGGCGCGGCGACGAGACGCGTCGGCAGATTCGAATTGGCCGACGGAGCGAGCATTTTTCTCGACGAGATCGCCGAATTGCCGCTGGAACTGCAAGCGAAGCTATTGTGGGTGCTGCAGGAGGGCGAGTTCGAACGGCTCGGCAGTTCGAAAACTATTAAAGTGAACGTCCGGGTGCTCGCCGCGACTAATCATGATCTCCAGCGGGCGCTCCAGGAAAGAAAATTCCGGGAAGACCTCTACTTTCGGTTGAGCGTTTATCCGATCCACCTGCCGCCGCTACGCGAGCGCAAGGAGGACATCCGGGGGTTAGCAGCCAGGTTTCTTTCCGAGGCTGGTCGACCGTTCGAGATCATACCGCAAGACGTGATGGATGAGCTGCAATCATACAACTGGCCGGGCAACGTGCGCGAGCTGCAGAACGTAATCGAGCGATCCGTAATTTTCTCGGCCGGCGGGACACTGCGACTGCCGCAAGAATGGCGATCGGCGCCGTTTTCTCAAGTGGAAGCCGGGCGCGCGAGACTCGGACCGAGCACGGCCGCCGAACCGGGCCTGGATTCCGTTAGTCTTCGGGAATTCGAGCGGGTCCATATTTGTCGAGTTCTTGAGCAGACCCATTGGCGTATTGAAGGCTCGCATGGCGCCGCTGCTATTCTCGGAGTTAATCCCAGCACCCTTACGCTCCCGCATGCGCAAGCTTGGTATCCGGCGCTAGCTAGTCTAGCTAGCAGGTTGCTGATAAATAAACCCTTTCGGAGTCCTTCGACGGTGCTCAGGACGAACGGCCGGGACTTGATATTGTTGATGATTTTTCCGTTCTGCTGAGCCTGACGAAGTATGAGGCTCTCGAAGCATTCCCAGTCTTTTTTCATCAGCAGCCTGCTAGATCAGGCGGCTATAACTGGCACACCGCCCGCGATATTCGGCGGTTCACGCGTAAAAAGCAGAAGATTGCTTTCTGATCTCAATTGAAGCACGACTTCAGATCAACAAAGTTTACGTTTTATCGTTAAATGGCCAACTTTTGGGCTTGCGCGGGCAGTAACCGCGGCACGGCGGAGGCTGCTCGTGTTGGCATCCGTCTTGCCGCAGTGCAAGCGGAAGGCCGGTCTAAAGAAAAACGTCCTCAAGGGGAGATACAATGCACGCAAAGAGCAGCAGCAAGAATCTCTTAACACTTCAAAGAAAAACCAAAGCGGCGCGGGATCACGGCAAAAAATCTCCTAAGATGCGGAGCGATGCCGACCAGGCGACGAGTCCCAAGGCTAAGGAGTTGCGTCAAAATGAGAAACTGGCCGCTATGGGAGCGTCGGCCGCCGTGCTCGCCCACGAAATGGGCAACGAACTGAATACGATCTGGTCGGCGGCTCAGTTAATCGAGCGGCACATGGCCAAAGAAAACAGAAAAGAAGACGATGCAGTCCTCCTGTCGCTAGTACCGCAAGTGAGAAAAGGGCTGGAGCAACTTTGCTCTCTGCTGAACGCATTCCGCAGCCTGGGACAGCCCCAGGAACTTAGCTTGCGGCCGACCAATCTCACTGAGTTGGTCGATGATCTCGTCGGAACTGTAAGAACACAGTACTTAATGCGAGGAGTTTGCATTCAGTTCGACGTCCGTGGGAATCCACCCGTCGTCGCAACTGATCATCAAAGATTGAAGCAGGCTTTACTCAATCTCTTCAAAAATGCAGTGGAAGCGATGCCGCGAGGCGGAATATTGACTATCCGGCTGCACAGGTCGCGGCAGGCTGTATGTATTGAAATTCAAGATACCGGGATTGGGATTCCCGACCACCTGGATGTTTTCGAGCCTTTCGCCACGACAAAGTCAGAAGGTACCGGTATAGGACTGGCCTTTGTTCAGCAAGTCGTCTCGGCCCATGGAGGCACCATAGCGTACGAGAGCGAGCCGCGTAAGGGAACCACGTTTCGCGTTACCCTGCCGCTCACGGTCACGAAGAACGGGGACCAAAAAAGGTTTTTTTATCCCGGTTTGACGCAAATTGGTTTGGTGCATTAATAGCGCAACATGCCGCTTCCGCGGTCCGCTGGCGCGTCAAAGTTGGTCGGAGCAACCGCACAGTGAAAGCCGCACTCGTGCCACGTTCAGAGAGGGTTCGCCTAAATATTTAACCGGACCCGTTAAGCGTCGAGCCGTGCTTGATGATTCTGCGATCGATCGACGGTAGTGGTTAAGACTGCCAGCTTCCCCACCTAGAACGGGTGACGTTTCCCATCTTTAGCGGAATCGGCTTCCTCACAGATAAAAGCTCCGGGTCCAGTTTGGCATGTGTCTTGTGTATTGATCCGCTGCTTCAACAAAAGATCCACAAATTACGATGGAGAACGTTTCCGTTGACCCAAAAGCAGTAATAATAGCCGAAAACTCACCCAACATTGGGAAATAACAAACGGTGGGAAAATAGAAACGTCGAAAGGAGAATGCAGATGAAAATTAATAGGAAGGAAGTAGTTTCAGTCGTTTTAGGATTGGCTCTACTAACAGGTTCAAGCGGCTGCGGGATGTTGTCCAGCCCGACGGAGCGTGAACAGTCGGCCGGGGTCGGCGCGCTCGCGGGCGGTGTGGGAGGCGCCATCATCGGTAGCTTTACCGGAGCAGCGGTTACAGGCGGTCTCTTTGGCATGCCGTTAGGAGCGCTAGCAGGCTATTACATCGGAGATCAATGGCTCCGTGACCGCAGCACTCGGGAAGCGCGAAACCAGGAAGCGGATAGAGAATTGGCGCAACTACGGCAGGAAAATGAACGCCTAAAACGCTTGGCCGAAAGCAGTGAGCAAGCGAGCGGTAGCGCTTCGGCTAAATCGGAGCAGCCGGCTACGACAGCCACGCCAGCCAACGTTACGAAGTCACCGCCGGATAATGTGATGGTCGGGTTCGATTTGAACAAGAGCAGTCTCGATAGCACGGCTCAGCAGACGCTGAGTCCGGTCGTTGCATGGCTGGAAGACGACTCCGACCGGAACGTCGCCGTCGTAGGATACACGGACAGTACAGGCTCCGACTCGTACAATATCAAATTGGCCGAGCGGCGGGCTAAGGCGGTCCGGGATTTCTTGCTTCAGAGCGGAGTAAGCGGCGACAGAATTACAACACGCGGCATGGGCAAAGCCAATCCGATAGCCGCCAATGATACCCAAACCGGGCGTGAAAAAAACCGCCGTGTGGAAGTTATCTCCAACGCCAACGCCGCGATGCGCACAGATTCGACCAGGAGAAGCAATTAGACGTTCAAGCTTCCGTATGCAAGGGGCGACGAGATTTCGTGCCTTGCATTTGATGTATCGGGAACGGGCGAACCGATTCCAGTCCACGGAATGGCGAGCCATTTTAGTAACTAGTGTGCTATCTCTAAAGTTCTTTTAATAAATCCTAAACTATTTCACGAGGATTTCTCTGGCTACCAAGGCGCCATCCTGAATCCTTTTTAGTATTTCTACCTACAGCGTACCGCTTACCTGAACTTAACAGCCAGGTTGGCATCTCTCTTGCTCCAAATAGCGACGGGCAAGCTTGAGTCATTCTTAGAACAGTAGCCAATCGTAGTGGCCCGATCTCAAACATCAGAAGCCGCTCCTTACGAGCGTAAACGGCACGAAATTTCTCCGCTTGCGTATGGATAGCTCAACGAGACAGCGCTCGGTGTCTGGGGGCGAGGCGGAAAGTCGCTCCCGTATGACCGGACTAGCTTTATGAGCCGGGATCGACGCGCGTTTCAGGTGCCCGGGGGCCGTGCCGGCGACAGGCTGCCCTCCGTGACGGTCGGTGTCATCTTCGTTCTGGTTATTGCTTCCCTTTATTGGGCGCAAGCCCTTCTGATTCCCGTTG
>JBOHVR010000328.1:0-5262 GCA_050735755.1 Binatia bacterium | reverse complement strand
GCCCTGAGCCAGGATGCGCTCGATCATGGCCCGCTCATCCGGTCTCTGGCCGATTAGTTTTGGGTTTCTCTCTTTGGGATGAACGTCCAATTCCGTGCGCGCGACATTCATGTCGCCACAAAGAATGAGCTCGCGCCCACTGGCGTGGAGCTCAGCGACATAGCTTTGCAGCGCTTCGAGGAAGCGCATCTTGGCGACAAAATCCTTGCCGCCGTTGGGAACATAGATGGAGGCGACAATGACGTTCCCTAACTGGAATGTTGCGACCCTGGTCTCGTAGTCGAAAGCAGGATGAACGAAGCTGGGTTGTTCGGAAACCAGCTCTTTACGAATTTGCAAGGCGACGCCTGAATAGGCACGCTCTCCATGCCAATAGCACCAATAATCCGGAATGTCGCAGAGAAGGGAAGGGATCTGCGCGTTGGCCGCTTTAAGCTCTTGCAGGCAAACGATATCCGGGTGATCCCGGTTGATCCATTCAAATAACTCCGCCTGCCGCGCGCGAATTCCGTTGACGTTCCAGGTCGCGATCTTCAAGGAAATGTTTTGTGGCGCTTAACGATGACCCGAACCCCAACCTGAACCCGAACGATCGCCCGGCGATCCCATCGACCAGCTGGCCTTCTGGCGCGCGCAGAACCGGCGGTCTGCGTCGGCTCGACTTCGCGTGCCTTCCAGGTCTACGACGACTTCAAAACAATGCTCTCTTCCGCGAAATGTGTACCGGTCGTCCGGCCGGACGTTAAGCTCATTGGTTCCGGGCCGAAGCGAGAGGCGCTCTCGCGCGACAACTTCATTACCCTCGCGGATCTCAATCTCAGTGTCGCATTCACGGTTACCGTCCAACTGAATTCTGACTTTCCAGAAACGAATCCGCTGTCCTTCAATGATGGGATCGGGATTCATATCCAGGTCGTGAATTTTTACGCGATCGCCCCTTCGGCAGGAGCCGCGCCCGCGTTCCGCTCCCTTTGCTTCAGAAATCAAGCTTACCAGCAGGAGCCCAACTAATCCAACCAGGGCGGTTTTAAAAGATAGCATGAATGACCTCCTGTTGCATAATTTTTGGACGCTCGGCCCGAAGCGGGCAAAGTATGGTTTAATGGTCCGCTCTTGTCAACCTGGACTATGTTTAGTAAGGAAGAATCTCCTTGGAGTTTACGATGCAAATCTTCGGCGGCGAGGGGGACTGCGAGAATGAAATTGTGTCTGTTTGATTCAAAACAGGCGGGAGTTGTGGTCAACGACAAGGTTTTTCCAATTAGCGATATTCTAGTCAAGAACGGATTTCTGCGTGGGGATCCGACCATGGTGGCGGTTATCGAAAGATTGACGAGTGAACCCGGCGCACTCCAATGCATCGACAATCAGGTGAAAACGGGTTCGTCCGTTCCGCTCGCTTCGGTCAAACTGCTTGCTCCGGTTTTGAACCCGCCTTCGCTTTGGGCCGCGGCCGCCAATTACATGGACCATCGCAAGGAGATGGAAGCGAAGGCGGGGAGAGAGGAAAGGGCGGTGCGAGACAAGGATGAATTGATGGCGGAATTCTTCTTGAAGCCTTCCTCTTCCATCATAGGGCCGGGTGGCACGGTCATCCTTCCCAAGGTCTCGAAAGAGGTGGATTTTGAGTGCGAGCTTTGCGCCGTCATCGGCAAGAGGGCGCGATACGCCAGCGAACAGAACGCGTTAGATTGCGTATTCGGCTACACCATCTGCTGGGACATAAGCCAGCGAGACCCCTGGGGCCGGGGAAAAAACAACACCCGAAACATTCGCAAGGGTTTTGATACCTTCACGGCGCTGGGACCATGGATTGTAACGAAAGACGAGATCGACGAGCCGCAAAACCTTTCAATCCAAGTGGAACAGAACGGAAAAGTTGTGATGAACGCTCACACCGGAGACATGATTTGCACACTACGGGAGCATATTCGGTTTCTAACGCACGCCCTTACCCTGCGACCGGGTGATCTCATTACGACCGGCACCCCGGCAGGCGTGCGCCAGTTGAGCGACGGCGACCACCTGAAAGGCCGCATCTCGAAAATCGGCGAGATGGAACTCTTCGTCCGCTCCGAAAGATAGACATTCCCCCAAACAACGGCTTCGGTCTGCGGCAGAGTCCCCGGACATGTTCCTTCTCAAACAGTTCCTCAAGCGGCTCATCCTGCCGCCGACGCCGTGGATTTTGCTCTTAGTGCTCGTGTGCGTATTTTGGAAGCGGCGGTGGGCGCGCAAGCTACTTGCGGTCACGACGATTTTGATTTTCCTGCTTCATTGTGGGTGGGTCGAATACCTCATCCGCTATCCCTTGGAATCACGCTTTGCACCCATTAAAGATCCGCGCCAGGTTGGAGCGTACGACGTCATTGTCGTCTTGACATCGGAGTCCATTCCCGTCGGCGGATTGGTTCCCTATCCGACGATCGATGAAGGCATGTTCCGGCGCCTTGATGAAGCCTGGCGGCTTTACCGCATCGCGCCTAAACCGATTATCGTCTCCGGCGGACATGTCAATCCCTTCACTCCCTCCCGGGACGAAAACAAAATTGCGTGCGACTATCTTCGTCTCTGGGGCGTGCCTGGCGAGCACGTGATCTCGGAACCGAAATCGCGCGACACCTTTGAAAGCGCGGTGGAAGTTAAACAAATCGTCGAACGGCACAAATGGAAGCGCTATCTGCTGGTCACGTCGGCCGTTCACATGCCGCGCAGCATACTGGCTTTCAACTCGGTGGCGCCGGAGCCCGTCCCGGCTCCAGCCGATTTCACCCTTGGGGCAGAGGATTTTAGTCCGCTCGATCTGTTTCCTTCGGAGTCTGCGGCAAGAAAAATCATGATCGCCATTCATGAGTATATCGGGCTTGTCAATTATCTCTGGCGCGCGCGAAGCTACAAAGGTGCTTAGAAGCAATCGGGGAATCCGCCGGAATTAGAGGTCGGGGATGAAAGTGTGAATAGAAATAGCGCCCGCCGGGAATAGCGATGTCTGTGCTGCACTCGGGTTGCGGAGTAACTAAGCGTGTGAAAGACTGGCGACGGAGGTCTGGAAATGCAGCCAAAGGAATGGAGACAGAAACTGGGGGAGGTTGTCAGAGGACTTTTTCTCTCTCCCGAAATGGGACAATTTTATTCTTTGCCCGTCACTAAGGATCGAGCGCGGCTCTATCTTCTTCAATTGGGAATTTATATTCGCTCGCGGCGCAACTATTGGCCGCAGGTTGCGGCCAACTGTCCCGAGCTGGACGTCAAGCAGCGCATCTGGGCGCACGAATATGAAGAATTGGTTGAAGACGAACACTCGAAGAAGGGCCATATCGATCTAATCTTGCGCCAAGGCAAAGAACTCGGGCTGACGGTACAGGACATTCTCAATGCCGAAGCGTTGCCGACGACGAAAGCCGCGGTCTATGGCTGGTGGTGGCTTGCGCGTCACCGTCCGTGGCAGGAAGCGCTGGCCGCTTCGACGATTGCTGAATGGACCAACGACGACCGGCTGCTGGGAGATCTCGGAGGAGGAAATTGCACTCGATTGGCCAAGAGTTGGGGGCGAGATCTTGGTTTCCGGCCCGAGCAAATGCCCAACTTTGTCGCTCACAGCAAAGCCGACGAGAAGCACTCGGATATGTTTCTCGATGTCCTCGAAGGCCACGTAACTCCCGGAGGTGAAGCGGCGGTTTTTCAGACGGCCAAGGAATCGATGGATCTGCACAGAGCTTACTTTGGGGGGATGGCTTTGGCGATGTCGCAAATATCCTAGACGGAGGAGCCGATGGACCTCTCCAAGCTGGACCATGAGCTAGAGCGCAACCAGCTGTCCGGATTTTGGAAAACACGCGTTCCTTCCCACCAACCGGAAGCGCCGTTTCTCTGGAAGTGGAAAACTGTGCGCAATGCCTTGATCAAGGCCAAGGACGCGGTCGGCATCGAACTCGCTGAACGGCGCGCCATCCGGCTTATCAATCCGCATGCGCCGACGAATTCTACCTCGCGCACATTGCAGTTCACATTCTCCGTTGTCAATCCCGGTGAGACGGCGCGCGCTCATCGCCATAACATGGCGGCGATCCGCTTTGTGGTGGAAGGGCAAGGGGCCTATACCCTTGTTGACGGCGAGAGATTCTTTATGGAAGAGGGCGACTTAATTCTCACGCCGAACTGGACGTGGCACGAGCATCACAACGCATCCAACCGACCCATCGTATGGCTGGACGGTTTGGACGGCCCTCTCATCCAATCACTGAACGTTCTTTTTTTCGAGCCTTACACCGGGGGAACTCAGGCCGTCAATCGCCAAGACGGGGAATCGATCTACCGTTACGGCTTCGCGCGCAGTCCCGCCGCGTCTGGCGGGGAGATTCGCGGACTTCCGTTTCGCTATAGCTGGAGGGACACGGAGAACGCGTTGAATATGAGCGCTGACTCGGCGCGCGATCCTTATGATGGCGCTCTTCTGCGTTATGTGAATCCAGTAACGGGCGGATACACGCTGGCAACCATGTCTTGTGAAGTTCAGTCTCTGCGACCAGGGGAAAAAACGATGGCACACCGTCACACCAGCACAGCGCTCTATCACGTCTTTAGGGGAGAAGGACGAACCGCTGTCGGCGAGGGCTGGCTGGAGTGGCAGAAAGGCGATTCGTTCGTGATCCCGCTCTGGCAATGGCATCGTCACGAAAATAATTCCAAGGATGAAGCGGTGCTCTTCTCGATGAACGACAGACCCGTGATGGAATCTCTTGCTTTGCACCGCGAAGAAGCCGGGCAGCGGTAACAAACGGCATGTTCGCAAGACAAAGTTAGCCCATGCCCCCAAGCACGAAGGTAACTTTAGCTTGCCGTAACTATGACGGAACCAACGCGATCATCTGCGGCAGAATCAGAGTGCCCGGTCTGGAGCTCGACGTTCGCGAGACAAAGGATGTGGGCGCGATGTTCTCCGGGATGTTCAAAGGGGATTTCGATGTTTCCGAAATGTCATTGGGAGAGCTTGTCTACTACACCTCGAGAGACAAGGTCGATTTCACCGGTATTCCTGTATTTCCATCGCGGGTTTTCCGGCATGGATTTATTCTTTGTCGGACCGCGTCCGGCTTCCGCTCACCCCAAGAGCTGGACGGGAAAAGTGTTGGATTCGTTCGTTGGATCCAAACGGCAGCCATATGGATGCGGGGTATTTTAAGCGAGGAATATGGTGTTTCCCCGGAACGGACCCGCTGGTACGTGGCCTCCATGCACCATTGGGATGACGTGGATCCGGAC
>JBOHVR010000327.1:0-3989 GCA_050735755.1 Binatia bacterium | reverse complement strand
CTTATAATCACGGGCGGCAGGGAATGTTGCGCGCCGTTTCCGAGGTAGGATCGGATGATCTGGTCGAGATCATTCGCAGTTATGATGGTCCGGCATTCGGTTTCGCATCCAAGAACTTTTACGCTGAGTTTGTGGCCGCGTTAGAAGTCGCACGCGAGCGTGAAGAGCACTTCCCTGATCTGGAATATCATCCGCCGCTGTTCCTGGAAGAAATCGAGTTGCATCGGCCGGTGTCCATTGCCGCACTGCTTAAACCGGTCGGAATTTCGCGCCAGCAATTTTTGGAATGGAATCCGGCGCTCAGCCCGCGGCTCAGTGAGGTGCCGAGAGGCTATCGCGTGAAAGTTCCCGCCGAAAGGTTCGCCGGTTTGCGCGAATTCATCCACAAGCTTCTGCATCGCTCTTCGGCCAAGGCGAACGCAGCGTCTTCTCAGGAGAGCTCGTCCTGGATACGGCATCGCGTGGCTAAAGGAGAGACGCTGAGTCTTATTGCGCGACGATACAAAGTTCCGGTGGTCCAGATTCAAAAGGCGAATTCGCTTTCGGGTCACAAAATCACCGCCGGGGATTTCATTAGGATTCCGCGCTAGGTTCGCAGCCTGCCCGCGCACAATCCCGCTTTCGATCTTTTTCTTGAGTCGTTCTGGCCCAGCCTTGGAGTGCCTCGGAGGGTTAGGGTATAATGTGAGATCCAGTATGGAGGCCTTCCTGCTCAAATCGACCGCGGTTCTGTACCTGATCGGAACTGGAAGCTTTATTCTGTATCTCATTCTTCCGAGGAAGGTTACTGCCCAAGCTTCGCTGCTTGTCTTTATCTGCGGCTACCTATTGCACACGCTGGCGGTTGGTATGGTATCCATGCGAGAGGGATTCCCCGCCGTTACACAGACGCGCGAGGCGCTTTTGCTGTACAGCTGGTTACTCGCCGGCGTTTATTTGTTGGCGCAAATCAAGTATCGTTTGACGGTTCTTGGTTCCATCATAGCCCCCCTGTCTTTCCTCATGTGTTTTTCCGCCTTTGCTTTTGGCAGTCCTAGCGGTGAATTGCCATCCGCGCTCAAGACCTATTGGTTGCCACTGCATGTGACGTTCGCGTTTTTGGGGAACGCAGTCTTTGCCCTGGCCTTTGGCGTCAGCCTGATGTACCTGTTTCAGGACTACCAACTTAAGCGGAAGAAAGTGCCGGGACTGGCACTGCGTTTTCCCTCTTTGGAAACCTTAGATCGAATGAATTACGTATTCCTGGTATGGGGATTCCCCCTTATGACCTTGGGAATTTTGACGGGAAGCCTGTGGGCGGGCATGTCCTGGGGAAATTACTGGTCTTGGGATCCGCGTCTGATTTTCTCCGCTTTGACGTGGCTTCTTTACGCCCTTTTGATCCAGGGGCGGTTTACAGCGGGACTCAAGGGACGAAAGGCGGCATTGCTGACTGTCGTGGGGTTCATCGTCGTATTAGGCTATTTTCTGTGGGGTGATTCAGTTTTCCCCAGCCGTCACGCCGGGAGATTCGATTAAGCGATGCGCCAGAAGAGCCTGATGATCGTGGGGTTGAATCACACTACGGCTCCCGTAGAGGTCAGGGAAAAGTTGGCCTTTAATCCCACGGGGCTCAAAGAGTCGGTGCTGCGGTTGGTTTCGCTTCCGGCGGTAGAGGAGGGCGTCATCGTTTCTACATGTAATCGCGTGGAGGTTGTTGCTGCTACAAGAAGCGAAGGGGAAGCATACCGCGGGGTCAAAGAATTTCTTCTCGGCCAGGAAGGCTTAGATTCCGGCGTGGCCTCGGATCGGCATTTTTACACTTACATCGACGGGGATGCTGTGCGGCACTTGTTTCGAGTGGCGGCAAGTCTCGATTCGATGGTCGTCGGCGAGCCCCAGATTCTCGGTCAATTGAAGGACAGTTATCTAGTGGCGCGTCAGGTCGGGGCGGTTGGAACCGTTCTCCACCGTCTCTTTCACCGGTCCTTCGCCGTTGCCAAGCGCGTGCGGACCGAGACCGGTATCGGCAACGGCTCGGTTTCCGTCAGTTCCATTGCCGTCGAGCTTGCGCGCCGGATCTTTGATCAGCTCGATCATAAGACGGTGTTGTTGATCGGCAGCGGCAAAATGGGTGAGTTGGTCGTGCGCCACTTGCAGCGCAGCGGAGCCCGGAGCCTGATGGTGACGAATCGGACCTTTGACAACGCAGTTCAATTGGCCGCGCAGTTTCACGGGAGCCCGATTTTGTTTGAGGACTTTCCGCGTTATCTGCGGCGGGCGGACCTGGTCGTCGGTTGCACGGCCGCGCCTCACATTGTTTTAGCGGCCGAAACCGTTACGGAGGTTTTGAAAGAGAGAAAACAGCGAGCGATGTTCTTCATCGATCTTGCGATTCCGCGAAATTTTGATTCCCGCATCAATGAAATCGACAATGCGTATCTGTACAATATTGATGATCTCAAGGCGGTGGCTCAAGAGAACCTGCAAGAGAGGGAACAGGAGGCGTTTAAGGCGGAAGCGCTCATTCATGACGAGGTGGGAGCCTTTTTACGCTGGCTGGAAACGCTGGAGCAGGTTCCGATTATCGTGGCCCTGCGGGAGAAGTTCGAGCAAATTCGCCAGCGGGAGCTGGAGAAGTCTCTGAGCGGCAGTCTGAAAGGCATGAAAGAGAAGGAGCGGCAGGCCCTCGACGATATGACCGTCGCTATCATCAACAAAATTCTGCATGAGCCGGTTATCCGTCTCAAGCAGCAGATCGAAGTGCAAGAGGAGGGGCTTTACGCGGAAGCGCTCAAGAAGCTCTTTGGTCTCGATGAAAAGTGAAAGGATGAAGTCGCTCCGTATCGGTACCCGAGGCAGCGTGTTGGCGATGGCACAGGCCGATTGGGTTAAAAACCGAATCAAAGAGAACTATGCCGGCCTCAACGTCGAAACGACTGTCATCAAGACCGCCGGAGATCGGTTTGTTAATCTCACCATCAAGAGCATGCCAGGAAAGGGGGTCTTTGTGAAAGAAATTGAAGATGCCCTTCTCCGTGGAGAGATTGATGTCGCTGTCCACTCGTTGAAAGACCTCCCTACGGAGGTGACTCCGGGGCTATCCTTGGCAGTCATCCCGGAGCGGGAAGACCCGCGCGATGCTTGTATCAGTGCCAGTAAGTTGCCGTTGACGGCCTTAAATCCCGGGACGCGCATCGGCACGGGAAGTCTGCGGCGCCGGGCCCAAATCTTGCACTACCGGCGCGACCTTCGGGTTGTTCCTATTCGCGGAAACATCGATACACGTTTGAGAAAACTCGACAGTGGCGAAGTCGATTGCCTGGTTCTCGCTGTGGCGGGACTTAAGAGGATCGGCAAAGAGGGACGAATTAGCGAGTATTTGGATGCGGAAATCTGTCTCGGCGCGGTGGCGCAGGGGGCCCTGTGTTTAGAGACACGGGCGGGCGATTCTGTCACTGCGACGCTTTCCTTCCTCCACCATCCTGCGACCGCGAATGAGGTGAGCGCGGAACGGGGATTCCTCCGCCGTCTGGGAGGGGGATGCCATGTCCCCGTCGGAGCGCGGGCCTGGTTTCGGGGTACGGAGTTGTATCTATCCGGGGTCATCGCCGACCCTGATGGGGCAAGCTTAATTAGAGGTGGGATCTCCGGAGCGATCCATGAGAGCGAGCTGCTTGGCGTCAAACTAGCGGAGCAACTTTTGCGTGAGGGGGCAGCACAGATCCTATCGGCGCATCCTTAAGGAGGAAGGTGCAATCCTTGAGCGACCCGTTCAATGCAGAGAGTCCGGTCGATTCGTCCGGCCCACTCGCAGGCCGACGCATTTTGACTACGCGGCCGCGCTCGCAGGCCTCGGCCTTTGCCCGTCTCATAAAGAGTCTCGGAGGCCAAGTCGTTGAATTTCCAGCTATCGAAATCGTCCCGCCACTGAGCTACCGGGACCTCGATCACGCCATTGAGACGATTGACTCCTATCCCTGGATCATTTTTACCAGCGTGAACGGCGT
>JBOHVR010000326.1:0-7335 GCA_050735755.1 Binatia bacterium | reverse complement strand
GCCAATAACACTACCAAAAACAGGCTCTCCACGGCCTTTTTCAAGGCGGTGAAATCAGACTTGCCTCGCAGGAGAACCGGGACGGCCAGACAGATTCCAACGGCAGCGCAATAGATGTAGGAGGTGCCTTTCGTGAGAAGGGCGAGCCCCAAGGCTGTCGCTGCGAAGAGAATATTCCTGGCGTGGAGTTCGTGTCGTAGCCTCAGCATGAAGAGTGCGAAGGCAAGGATGAAGCTCGCGGCAGTCAAGTCGTTCTGCGTGCTGCTGCTCTGCAGAATCGCCATCGGAAGAGTCGCGGCAGCTATGGCTGATGCAAACTGAGATGGCCGGTCTCCGCCCAATTCTGCGGCGAGAGCCCAGGCCAGACTGATGGCAACGCAGAACGCTATCCATTGAACGCAGTTGGCAAAGACATCAGAGCCGGAGAGCAGTTGAAAATGTAAGATGGCGAATTCCGCTAGGGGCATCTGGTAGTTCTGGGGAGGGTAGGAGGTTAGATAGAACGATACGCTCTGGTTATGAATCCAATGCGCGACCCGTGTCATATGATAGATCATAGAGTCGTAATTGTTGGGTGGGTAGAGAAGTGCCGTGGCAAGCGTGCAGGTCAAAATCAGGCCGATGATTAACCGAAGCGTGCGCGCGTGCGGAGTCCCATCGATCCCCTTCGAGTTCATGAGGGGAAATGCGGTGCCCAAGCCGTTGCGCGCATCGACAATCAGCCGCAGCAGCAAGACGAGAACCACCAAGGACCAAAGGACGGACACGTAAAGGAACTCGACGGCACGAAACAGGGAGAGCAGCTCCGTGGATCCCGCAACGATAGCGAAGAAGACAAGATGGGTTTTGATGAGAGCGTCGGCAAATTGTTTCTTTTCTCTTAAGAAGAATAGCCGTGCAACGAGGAAATAGGCGAGGACAGGAAGCGCTATCAGCATTATGAGAAACTTCTTTTAAAAGCGCATGAGGAGTCGGTGCGGTTCAGTTTTCACGGCGAGATCCGCAGGACTTGGCTGCAGCGCTCTGTCGGAGCCGAGCAAACGACGCACCAGATTGACATTGTAGTGCAATGTTCGATACTTGGCTCTTATGAAGGCAAAGCCGACGCCTGTCAAGCAAGCTTATCTCTTGCCGGTGGGGAGTGAAGTCACTTTGCAGGGCTGGGTGCGCTCGCGCCGGGATTCCAAAGACGTTACCTTTATTGAGTTGAACGACGGCTCTCGGTTCAGGAGCATGCAGTTGGTGGTGGAAGGCGGAGTGATATCGGATGAAACGCTGAAGCAGGTCACGACCGGCAGCAGCATTGCCGCTTGCGGCATCCTGGTCGAATCTCCCGCGAAAGGGCAGCCGGTGGAGCTGAAGGTTGCCGGGGTCCGCGTTTACGGCACGGCTGCTCCTGCTACTTATCCGCTGCAAAAAAAAGGGCACTCGTTCGAGTTCTTGCGCGAGATCTCGCACCTCCGGGTGCGCAGCAACACGTTTGGCGCGGTCTTTCGCGTGCGCAACGCTCTGGCCCAGGCCATTCATACCTTCTTTCAAGAGAGAAACTTCATCTACGTTCAAACGCCAATCATTACCACCTCGGACTGTGAAGGCGCGGGAGCGATGTTCGGCGTCACGTCGTTGAACCTCGGAGATGTTCCGCGCACGGCCGCAGGCGGCATTGATTGGGCGCAGGACTTTTTCGGGCGGCCGGCCTATCTGACAGTAAGCGGGCAGCTCGAGGGCGAGATTTTTGCTCTCGCTTTCAGTAAAGTCTATACGTTCGGGCCGACGTTTCGCGCCGAGAACAGCAATACGCCCCGCCATCTGGCGGAGTTCTGGATGATTGAGCCAGAGATGGCCTTCTATGAGCTGGAAGACAACATGGCCCTGGCGGAGGAGTTCCTGAAATTCATCATTCGCTATGTTCTGGAGCACTGCCGGGAAGACCTGGAGTTCTTCGCCGAGCGCATCGAGAAAACAGTGCTGAGCACATTGGAGCACGTAGCAGATTCACGGTTCGCGCACATTTCTTACACGGATGCGGTCAACGCCCTGCAGGACGCGGGCAGGACTTGGGAATTCCCGCCGGAGTGGGGGAATGATCTACAGACGGAGCACGAGCGATTTTTATCGGAAGAGGTTTTCAAGAAGCCGGTGATTGTTACCGACTACCCGAAAGTTATTAAGCCTTTTTACATGCGTCTTAACGACGATAACCAAACCGCGCGCGCGATGGATGTCCTCGTTCCCAGAGTCGGGGAGATTATCGGCGGCAGCCAGCGCGAGGAGCGCTACGACGTGCTGCTTCAGAGGATGCGAGAAGCCGGGCTCGATGAGCGCGCCTACTGGTGGTATCTTGACCTGCGCCGTTTTGGCTCGGTGCCGCACTCCGGCTTTGGACTCGGGTTGGAGCGGATGATGATGTATCTCACGGGTCTCAAAAACATCCGCGACGTGATCCCATTCCCACGCACGCCGGGCAACGCGGAATTCTGACCAAATCGCATAGTGTGCGTTTGCACGATACCCGGTACGGGTCATAGCATCAACGCCAGCCTGATCCACATCGCAAGCAATACCAGATTGCTGAGAAAGAAGAAAAAGAAACGTACGGGAACTCTGTTGATCGTCAGGTGAATCAATCCATGGCATACGCGCAGCACGACATAGCTCCATGCCAGAAGTGTGAACGCGGCGCCGGTGTGATTCGTAATCATCACAGCGAGACTTATGATATAGAATAGCGGCGGTATCTCCGTTAGATTTCGCAAGTGATTGCCCGTCTTTACGACACTTTCGGACGGCTCGGCGCCATGGAAGAGCTCGAAGTATTCATTGGTCAACTCTCCGCGCCCTACGGCGCTAAGTCTGACCTGCACGTTGCGCAACATAACGACGAATGTCCAGATGAACAGCGCCAACATCGGATAGAACAGGTTGTCGTTTTGAACCGTAAGGATCATGAACTTGCCTCCTCGATCAGTTCAGCCTCTTACCACAGACTCGCTCGAAGATCATCCTGGATTGTCTAGCGTTTGCACCCAGCCGCAAAGATGACCGCCGACGTTGCGCTTGCAAGCGCGAACTTATCTCAGAATGAGAGAAAATTCGCATGAAGGCAGGCACATTAAAACTTTGCCTTCCCGTGATCGCCATCACGGTGCAAAATAACGCGGCGTCGCTCATCATCCCGCCTTTCCTTCAGCAGCTCGAATTTCCTGTGGCGATGATCGGCTCGTTGATGTCTTTGGGTCCGGTCCTGGCGCTTGCATCGCGCATTCCCACAGGCATGGCCTACCATCGTCGCCGGGCACGGATGCTGTTATCGCTTGCGATCCTGGCGATGGCGGTGTGCAATTTTCTCTACAGCCTGGTCGATGATGCCGTGAGCTTTGGTCTGGTTCATGGCGTTAGTGGCTTTGCTTATGGCGCCGGCACGACGCTCTACATGGCCTTTTACGTGGATTCGCTCCCGGCAGATGAGAATCGCAGCCACGCGATGGGCTACTATGTTGGCTGTCTGGCTGTCGGTTACTCGATTGGAAATTTTTTGGCTGGGATCATCGCCGACCGATTTGGATATGAAGTTACGTTCTATGCGGCCGCCCTTCTGGCTCTGTTCGCGTTCGTTCTCATCGCGCTAATCAAAGTTTCCGAGTCACAACATCCCAAAGAGGAAAAGACGCCAGCTGCTGCGCTTGGCTCTGGCCGTGCTCTGAGGGTTCTAGTGGAGCCCAAAGTTGCTGGCGTGGTAGTTGTAGCGCTGTTTTTAAATATGCTGCATCAGGTGGGAAACGTTTTTCTTCCCCTTTACGGGCTGTCGATCGGATTGACTCTGACTCAAGTGGGAGTGATTCGGGCTCTCTACTCCCTGTGCAACGCCGTAACTCGTCCTCTCAGCGGGCTTGTCGTCCAACGCTTGGGGCATCGCCGTCTTTCCTATGGCGGGCTGCCGCTGCAGTCGGGTCTGATGATGCTCGTGCCTCTTCTTACGGACTTTGGCAGTTTGGTGACGCTCTATGTCGGCGCAGGATTTGTGCGCGCCGTGGCGATTGTGAGCAATGCGGTGGGCCTGGTTCAGGATATCGATGAAAGGAAAGTTTCCCGCGGCATGGCAACGGGAATCTATAACGCTGCCGGTGATCTGGGAAATATTTTAGGTCCGAGCGCCGGCGGCTTAATTGCCTCCGTGACCGGCATTGCGGGTCTTTTCGTCGTTGCGCCGCTGGGAGCGGCCGTTCTCTTTCTTGTCACGATCTGGGCCGTGCATCTTCGCGGCGAAAGCGCAACCTCGCAAAGCAGCCACTGACAGCGGGTCATCGACGTTTCATGCGCTGGGTCAGGGCGTTAGCTTGGGAAGGCCGGGGTTTTGCGGCGTGTATTTCGAGTCCTCGCGCCGTCTCTTTTGCACCGAATCATCGATGACCTCGTTGCCGAACTTTGTCAGCCCCACAGAACGAAAATGCCGCGGGTTCTTTTTTGCGTAGACCCCGCGCAGAAATTCCATATAAGAGTCGGCATAGGGACCCAGATAGTTATTCTCCTCGACCTTCACCGGACTTAGCGCCAACCCTAACCCGCTTGCTTTATCCTGCATCCAGCGCAGCGTGACGTCGGACAAGCGCCGGTCGCGGTAACCGCCGCCGACGTCGCAGTGCGCGCCCATGAACCATCGCTGCTCGATTGTTTGCGCGGGTTTTGCCTGCGGCTTCCACAGGCACACGTCGTAATCTTTGCGGTGCTCATCGATCGCGACGGCGTGATAGGCGTTCTTGACGATGTTACTCAATTCCGTGTCATGGAACTCGTAAAATTTCATGTTGAGCAGGTTGACGAGATCGACAGGAATTCCCAATGCGCCGACGGTGTCCCATACGCCGAGAAATTTGATTGTGATTTCCTGGGAAAACATGGAGCGAAACCAACGGGAGGTTGTGGACTCCGGCCCGTCGTCCCGAGTCCGGTAGATCCCGTAAGCTATGCCCACTCTAAGCGCGATCCGTTTTTTTTCAATCAAGCCGCAATTCCGAATCATTCCGACGAGACTTCTGGCCGTGTAGCCGCCTCTGCTGAAGCCGAGGACAAAAACTTCGTCGCCGGGTTCGTACTCGTTAGCGAGAAACGTGTAGCCTTCGATAATGTTGACCTCCAGTCCTGTTCCGATGGCTGCGCCAACGTAGCGATCGTACCAATGAGTGCCGACGCCTTGGTCATACCACTTCACTTGCTTGGTTCCATCGGGCGCAGTGTCGGCTACTGATTTGTAGAATCTGCAGACGTTGGTTTCGACCTGCTCATTTGCGGGGAGGTTTTCATCAGCGGGCTTGTTCCAGGTTCCGTCAAAGCAAAGAACGATTCTTTTCATGCTGGCTCCTTCGTCGGGTTCTAGTGAACCTCAGCATTGATTTCGGGGAGACGACCAACGCCGGTCAAATTGAGTTTCATATGTTGCCAGAATCGCCGTGTCATGACCAGAGAATTCACCAGCCCGACCAAGAAAGTCTCGGTTTGACATTCGTTTACCTTTCCCTTGATGATTTCCTGCAACTGTTCTGCCTTCTCCATGAATGTTTCCCCGAATCCTTTTACCGGCATTGGGGTCCCACCGCGTTGAGTCCGCCGCGCGGGCTTATTGGCGCTACTCTGCCTGAGGGACCGCTACTTAGCTCGATGCGCAATCTCGATGCCAGCGTGTTCTCGGCCGCTTAGCGGGGCAAATGGCGGCTTTCGCCGGATGTCCTGCGGGCGTTTACTCAGCTTCGGCGGTAGGAAGTATTCATTTGGACACAGAAGGAGTATACGAAAGTGTCCGCTGGGTGTTGGAAAATACTCGAGCTAAGCTTCAATCTGGATCAGGGATTGCGCCAGACGAGGCGGAAAGATTCAAAGGCACTTGAGATCTTACCGAAATACAGGCACCGGGCCTCTGTCGTCGCGACGATACAGCCGTCGCTTGCGTAAAGCCCTAAATCCGCGCGCGGTTTTGATCGTCACGCGAGGCAGAGTTGCATCAACGATGCGCAGGCATTGCCTCCACTTATGTCAGGGACGATTCTTAGTTCGAGAGCGGCCACATGATTAAGTTCGACGCGATAGTCCTCCACCTCTCGCGTCGTACCGGGAGGGCTGAAGTGATACTGCTGACGCAGGATGTCACTGGAGGACTTTCCGTCCTCGGAAAACCACCGCAGCATGAATTCCTGAGTGCGCGCTTGCCCTTCTTCATGGAACATAAGCAGGATCCGCCGGAGTGACTGCGGCTCGTCGAAGATGAGCCGGATTGTCTGCTCTCCCGGTTCTGCTGCCTGCCAGCCGGGTCCGAGGCCGGGTACTAAAGCGGACTCAATGGGATGTGCTTCGGCTTCGGATGTGATCTCAACTTGGGCCAGCCGTTGCAGATCCAGCCACTCTTGACTCATCCGGGATTCAGCCTCAAAGACTCGATTCCGATGGAGCGTTTGTTTTCGCATTCGTATCCTCCTTTCTCTTGTGCAGCATAGCATAGTGTTGCCGCATGTCAGCAGCCTCCCCGTTCAAAGCGACTATCCGTAAAAACCGGCTCTTACCGGTTCCATGGGAAGCGCAGGTTGGTAAAGCGCTTTTTGTTGCAACCGGTAAAATTGTGGGAAGGCCAGGAGCAGCAAGTAACAAAGCCCAGTTTGTGCTTCATGACATTTGCAACGACTTTTTGACAGCGAAATTTTTCCATTACGTCATAGTTTTGAACGTATCAGGGAACCTTCCCGCAAAATGGTTTCGGCGGCTCACATACTTTCGGATATAGATCAGTCCTTTTGGGAAGCCCGAAGAATCATGAGACATTTTGCCGAAGGCCTGAGATGTCGTGGCATACGCTTTGCGTACTCCTTCGATGATTTTGGAAGGACAGCCATAAACTATGAAGCCACTTCTTAATGACAAGGGCCAGGGAACGATCGAGTATACCTTGATGATCGGTCTGGTCGCTCTCCTCATATGGGTTGCTCTCAGTAATACCGGCTTTGCTGACACCCTCACGGACATCTGGCACGGCGTAAGCGGGACGATGCCAGGCGGCAGTTCTTCTCCCGACAATCCAGGTGGTGGCGGGTCTGGCTCCGGCGGTGGTAATGCTGGGGCTGGGGGAGGATCGGGTGGCTCGGGTGGTGCGGGAGCTGGCGGATCAGGCGGAGGCGCCGGCAGCGGCAGCAGTGGTGCTGGAGGTGGCTCCAGTGCCGGCGGCGGCAGCGGCTCAGGCGCTGCTGGCGGATCAGGCGGAGGCGCCGGCAGCGGCAGTAGTGGTGCTGGAGGTGGCTCCAGCGCCGGCGGCGGCAGCGGCTCAGGCGCTGCTGGTGGATCAGGCGGTGGCGC
>JBOHVR010000325.1:0-3197 GCA_050735755.1 Binatia bacterium | reverse complement strand
TTCTTGAGGAGCCGGGCGCGGTAGTAGGTTCGCAGCTCGTCGTAGAGCGTCTTCTCCCGTGGCTCGAGATCAAAGTAGATCGTTTGCTCGGTTTTTGGCGGCAGCTCCCGCGCAACCTGACCTTTGGTGCGTCGCAAGATGAAGGGCCGCAAAGCGCGCGCCAAAAGGTCCCGCGTGTGAAGGTCGGGGTTCCGCGCGCGTCTGAAAACCGACGCGCTACCCAGCATGCCCGGGTTTAGAAACTCAAAGAGGCTCCAGAGCTCACCCACATGGTTTTCCACGGGCGTGCCGCTCAAGGCCAAGCGGTGATCGGCGCGTAGCAGCCGCGCGGCTTTGGCCGACAGGGTTCGGGCATTCTTAATCGCCTGAGCTTCATCGAGAATGCAATAATCAAAGCGCACGTCCTTAAAGAGGACGGCGTCTCTCCTCAAAGTGCCGTAGGTCGTGATGACGAGGTCATATTCGTTGAAATGGTCGCCCGGCTTGAGCCGCGCGGCGCCCGTATGATCGAGGATTTGTAGTTTAGGTGTGAAGCGGGCGGCCTCGCCTTTCCAGTGAAACACGAGCGAGCGCGGCACAACCACCAAGGACGGGATGTTGGATCGAGCGGCATCGCCCGGCGCGCCGCCGCCGCGCAACTCGCGGCGCGATTCCAGCAATGCAAGCACCTGAACGGTTTTGCCCAGGCCCATGTCGTCGGCGAGGCAGCCGCCAAAGCCGAATCGCTGGAGAAAGCAGAGCCAGCCGAGTCCCTCGCGCTGATAGTCGCGCAACTGGCCCGAAAAATTGGCTGGCGGATCGACGGCCTTGATCCCGGAAAAATTGCGGATCTCCCGGCGCAAGCGCTCGAACGCGGCATCGACTTTGACCTGCGGCTCGGTCGCCAGCAGCGCATCCAAGAGTCCGGCTTGCTGCCGGGCGAAGCGCAGACGGTTTTCTTCAAGATTTCCGAGATCGGCAAGAAGAGCATACTTTTTCAGCCACTCTTCGGGAACGATTCCGAGCGTGCCGTCGTCAAGCCGCACCGTCTGCTCGCCGCGCTTGATGGCGAGAATCAGCTGCGGCAGCGGGACCGCCATCGCGCCGAATTGCGCGCCTCCCTGAAGCTCGAACCAATCGATGCCGGAGCTGATTTCGATGTGCAGCTCGCCGGGCGCGCGGAAGAGTTTGCCTTCCGCTTCAACCTTCCATCCTTCATGGGTCAGAGCCCGCACCACTTTGGGAAGATGGTCGGGCAACAGCTCGAACTCATCGTCTCGAGTCGCATACCCTTTGCGAAAGCCCAACGCTTTGAGGCGCTTCTCAGCCGCCATTTCGCTCTCCAGGTCGCGGCGAATCAGGCGGCGGCGGTCCTTTTGGTAGATGCTTTGTCCCGAGCTTCCGTGCGGGATCAGTTCGCCGTCGTAGCTGAAAGATAACTCGCCTACCAGACTCGACCGCTGCCACGAATGGCGCTCCGCCGGCTTGAGGCGCAAGCGCGGCTGCGGGCGACCATGGACGACATCGAATTTAAGCTCGTTGGGAAGCTCCAGTTGCGGTTGTCGCGGCAGTCGCACTAACTCGCCGACGAACTCCTCGGCCTGTTTCGTGGGAACCAGCAGCGATCCCTGCGCGCGCAGAAGCGATATCCATCCGAAAGCGCCGAAGTCGCGCAGGCGGGCGACCTGGTCATCGTAAATCACGACACCGCCGGGGACGAGCGCTGCGGGCTTGGCGATATCCATCTCAGTCCCCTCCCGCCGCAACGAGCCCGTCACCCGGTACCGTTCGCCACCGTCTTCGTGAGCGATCTTAAGCCAAAGCTCCCAGGCATCTTCCCCGTCCCATCGGACGGGTGAATGTTGTTCGGCACCTAACGACGCGCGCAGATAGCAACGCCCGGTCGCGCACATGGCCGGAAGCACGATCTCCGCTAGAGCTTGAGTCAGCGTGAACCGGGAAGCAGCCGAATCATAGTAGTACGGCGAGTGGCCGCCGGATGTCTGGTCTTGCGCGCCGAGCAACACAACCATAATTCGCCGGTCCGCCGGGTCTGGCATGTGGTCGATTTCATCCCAGCGTATTTTTTTGTTTTTGAGCTTTCCCCAATCACCGTTGAGCTTTTTTTCGCGCTGGGCTACTTCGATCGTGAGGCGGCCGTGAGCAGACGCATCAAGGAGATCAATAAAATATAACAACTCACGCTCCGGCAGCGTCTCGCTTCGCGCGCGGTTCTCTTCCGCCTCCATCGCGTTGCGCAAACCGTGAAGCTGGTGTTGCCAGGCCGGCGGTTGATTCCTCTTGGCCGGGGGCGGCGGCTTGATTTTTTTCTGTGGGATTTCCGCGCCGGCATCTTCGATCCGGACTGGGACGGTAGGGTCCAGTCCCTCCAGATACCCTTCTTGTTCTGCGGCGAGAAACGCCGCCCAGATATGTTTGCAGGTGAGAAGCTCTCTCTCGTGGTAAGGGCAGGTGCATGAAACTTCGAAGGCGTCCTCGCCGCGCGAGATCGTGACGTAATACAGGCGCGTTCCCTGAACTGTGGCGTCGACGCTCCATTCGTCGCCTTCCAAGAGATCGACGGCATCGTTCAAGAAATACGAAAGTCCTCGCTCGCGCGACCGCCTGTCCACCTGCGAAGAAAGCTTTGCTGTCAAGTTTCCCGCCACTAAGAATTGACTAACGTAACAGCCTGAAAAAGTCTAACGTTCGCCCATCCCAGTGCAACAAGGTCAGAAATCGAGATTCTTGACGCTGGACAGAACGACCTTAAGGGGTTTGTCATCCTGAACAACTTGAAGGATATCGCTGCCAGCGCTGAACCAGAACAGGAACGCTCTCACTGAGGTTGTGGATAAGGCGACCCTCTGCTAAACACGTGATTTGCTCTCGTTAAACATGGAATCCGATCATTTCTCCCGCAGGCGGCGGTGAAGCTTCGCTTTTCGTTCCCCTGGTTTCTTGCCGGCTTGGGCTTTTTTGTTCTTGGCTTCACCCGCGGCATTCACTCTTCGTTCGGCGTCCTTTATGTTGCCCTGCTGGAGTCCCATAACTGGAGCCGGGCGCTAACGGCGTCGGTTTTTTCTCTCAACGTTGTGATCGATGCCGCGGTCTCGCCGGTGATCGGTCACCTCATTGATCGCTATGGAGTGAAGAGAGTAGTCGCCGCCGGGACGTTGGTCCTCGCATTCGGTCTGTTTCTTACCAGTCAGGTAAAC
>JBOHVR010000324.1:0-5962 GCA_050735755.1 Binatia bacterium | reverse complement strand
TGAGAAGACGATCCCCGACAGCGAGATCACCGCGACCTCGGTTGTGCCTCCGCCAATATCCACAATCATACTCCCGGTCGGCTCGGTGATGGGAAGACGGGCGCCGATCGCCGCGGCCATCGGCTCTTCAATTAAATAGACCTCGCGTGCTCCGGCCGATTCCGCGGACTCCCGAACCGCTCTTTTTTCCACCTCGGTGATCCCGAAAGGCACGCCAATAATGATACGCGGTCGCACGAGCGTATGGCGGTTATGCACTTTGCGGATGAAATAGCGCAGCATTGCCTCGGCAATCTCAAAGTCGGCAATCACACCGTCCTTCAATGGCCTGATGGCGACGATATTGCCCGGCGTCCGGCCGAGCATTTTCTTTGCTTCCGCGCCCACTGCAAGCACTTTCTTACCCACGCGCTCATTGCGCTGCTGGACCGCGACCACCGACGGTTCGTTGCAAACGATCCCCTGATTTTTGACGTAAATCAGCGTGTTGGCGGTGCCCAGATCGATGGCCAAATCATTCGAAAAAAGGCCGACCAGGGAATCGAAAATCATACCAACCCTCTCACCTCTTATGCCAACAATTTCTTCGAGTGAAAATTAACAGATTTGGGGTGACCAGGCAAGGTAAACTCGACTCAACGCGAGCTCCTGAACAGCCTGAAAACCCAGCGGGCAAGGATTCAAGCCGGTGAAGCGTTTCATTGTGTCTGCGCCGAACCGACGCCTCGCCGTCGTTGCAATGGCTCAGGCTATTTCCTATGATGGCAAAAATCCCCATTTGAGAGTCAGATTTCGATGCTTAGTTTTTTGCGCCGGCGCAAGCGCTCCTGGATCATCATCATCCTGCTCGGAGTCATCGTCTTCACCTTTGTCCTGTACTTTGGCGGCAGCGACTGGGGTCAAGGCGCAGTGGACACCGTCGTCGAAGTTAACGGCGAGAACATCAGGCAACGCGACCTCGAGGTCAGCTTTCAAAGAGCGCTCGAGGTTTATCGAGATCTTTTCAAGGGTTCTCTGACTCCTGAAATGGTCAAGAATCTTAACTTAAGAGAGACCGTGCTGCAGGAAATGATTCAGCAGCGCCTGCTGCTCCAAGAGGCGAAACGGCTGGGGTTGGAAGCGACCGAAGACGAAGTCGTGAACGTTATCACGAGCCTGCCGGTTTTTCAGGTCAAGGGGCAATTCAGCAATGAACGTTATCTGGAGTTCTTACGCTATCGCCGCATGACGCCGGTGCAATTCGAGGCTGAACAAAGAGACGATATCAGCATGCGCAAGCTGCTCGAGATGATTCGGGATAGCGTCCACGTCAGCGAGAGCGAAATAAGAGACCGCTACCGGGTGGACTCGGAGAAGGTCAATCTTGGTTTTGTCCGGCTCGCGGCGAGTGATTTTCTCGCCGAAGTCAAACTCAGCTCCCAAGAAGTCAAGGCTTTCTATGAGAACAACAGGGAAAGTTTGAAAGAACCGCTGCGCGTGCAAGTGGAGTATGTGACCTATCCGTTCGATAAGTTTGGGGCGCAAATACCGATCGGCGACAAGGAAGTCGAGAATCTTTACCAGAGCCAGCGACAGAAGCGATTCACGGAACCGAGGGCTGCAAAAGTACGCCATATCTTGATCCGGGCTCCGGAGGGAGCGGCCAAGAACGCGCGCGCGATCGCGCGCGAGAAGGCGGAACACGTTCGGGCCGAAGCCGTCAAAGGCAAAAACTTCGCCGGCCTGGCACAACAATACTCCGAGGATCCCTCGAGCTCGGCCGGGGGAGATTTGGGTTGGTTCACCGCCGGACAGCTCCTGCCGGCATTGGAAAAGGCGGCATTTGAGCTGCGCAAGGGCGAAATCAGCCAAGTCGTGGAATCGCCGCTCGGTTACCACGTCTTGAAGCTTGATGACACCAAAGGGGAAAAGACTAAGTCTTTTAACGAAGTCAAAGACCAGATCGAGACTGAGATCCGGCGCGAAAAGGGGAGCGCCGAGGCCGGCAAAGCGATCGATGCGGATCAGGAAAAGCTCGTTGCCGGCGCTGATTTTTCTCAGTTGGCCAAGCAGCGCGGGTTGCGACTTTCGGCCACCGGTCTGTTTACCCATGACGAGCGCCTGCCCGAACTCGAAAACGTCGAAGAGTTTTACAAAAAGGCCTTCACGCTACCCGTGAAGGAAGTCAGCGTCGTTCACGGGCCCAACGCGTACTATCTCATCCGCGTCATCCAGAAAAAAGAGCCCTTGGTTCCTCCATTCGAGTCCGTGCAAGGTCGGATTGAAGCAGACTTGAAGAATAAAAAGGCGTTCGAACTGGCGCTACACAAGGCCAACGCCTTATTGGCTCAGCTTAAGACCGAAAAGGACTTTGCCAGGCTTGCCCAGCAGAAAGGCCTCAAAGTCGAGGAAACGGGTTGGTTCGCGCGCAACAGCCCGGAGGTGCCCAAGATCGGACCGTTAAAGGAACTTAAACCGGGCGGCATTGCGGTGTCGCAGCATCAGCCGATTCCGGAAATCATTTACACCCAGGCCGACGCCGCGTATTTGTTCTATTTCAAAGACAGCCGGGAAGCCGACATGGAAAGCTTTGAGAAAGAAAAGAGTCGTTTGAAAGCGGAAGCATTAGCGCAAAAAAGAGACAACGCCCTGCAGCAGTTCATCGATTCCCTCAAAGCCCGCGCCCGCATCGAATTTCATGAGGCCGCGCTCGAAACCAGTTGAGGACGGCGCCAAAATCCCGTCTTCTCGGATCGTCTGGCCATGGAAATCCTTCTTCTCCGTCACGGTGAAACCGACTGGAATCGTCAACGGCGCTGTCAGGGCCTATCCGATCTCGAGCTCAACGGTTCAGGGCTGCGACAGGCCCTGGAAATTGCCGCGAGCCTGCGGCAAGAATCGATCCTGGCTATCATTTCGAGTCACCTCAGGCGCGCCCTCCAGACCGCCGAAGTTGTGCGCCAGTACCACGCCGGCATTCCCATCGTCATTGATAAGGACTTGCGCGAGCTCGATCATGGCGATCTCGAAGGCCTGACGTTTGACGAGGTCAAAGAGAAGTATCCCGGCTTCATGGGGCGCTGGCGCAGCGCTCCCGCGCATTTGCCGACCCCGGGCGGGGAGAGCATCGCCGACGTGGATCGGAGAACGTGGGGGGCAATGCAGCGTGTGACCCGGCGCTATCCGACAGGCGCCGCAGTCGTGGTTACCCACAATTTTCCGATCCTCTCGATTCTTTGCCGCATCACCGGAACCGATCTCAACAACTACCGTCGCTTTCGCACCGAGCCGTGCGCGCTAACTCGCGTAAGCTACAGCGAAGCGGAAGGTTGGCGGCTTCTTCGGCCGTGTCAAGATAACGGCTGCGGCGCACCGGCCAGAGACCAGAACCGTCTTTAGCGCTTGGCGGGTTCCCTTTTAAACAAGGAAAAAATTGCTTGCCTGCTTTCCCGACTGAGAGCCAACATGCCAATCGCAAGCAGGATGTAGAAGAACGAATAATACATGCGGAACCGGGGATCAGGGATCAGCAATTGCGTCCCGAAAAGAAGAAACAATATTGCCGCCTCAGCCAAAGAAAAGGATAAATTTGCCACTACAGCGACGGCAAATAGCGACTGCGCGGCAGTCAATAGAACCTCCTCCACTTGGCGCTCATCGATGTGCATCGGCGCCAGTTCTCCGGCGGAAGTCATGTAGACCAGCGGCAGCATGCCGACGAGCAGGGTCCATTGGTTGACTTTGGATGAAAGCAAAGTTGCGATGCTGGCGCCGGGGTTGCCGCGCAGCGCAAAAAGAATTGCCACGATGAATTCCGGAGACTCAGAGGCCAGCGGGGCAAGCCACTGAACGAGAATAAACTCCTCGATGCCGAATTTCCTTCCTGTCGCCAGCAGTCCCTCGGCAAAAGGTTCCGCGGAAACAAAAATCGTGAAGCCTGAGTACAGGAACATGAGCACGGTTGCGACACGGCGCGGCTTCTGACCCCAGTGAGCGATCATTTCCGGCGGCCCCTCCAGTTCCGGCTCGACATGCGCGGCGCGCGAAGCGGCGCGTATATAGAAAACGAAAATGCTGATCAAGACCACAGCGTCGAGAAGAGATAGGGTTTCCTTAAATGGAATGAAAAACGAGTATACGGTGGCTAGGCCTAAATAAAAAATCTCAATTTTTCGCGACGGCTCCAAGTCGAAAGATTTTTGTTTAGTTTTAAGCCAGTAGGTAAAAACTACCGCCGCCCATCCGACGCCAATGAGAAGACGATTGGCCCCCGTCATGTTGGCCAACGCGTAAGCGGTGTATTGCGGGTCTTGTCCTGCCCGCCAAGCGAAGTACATGTCCACCGCATACTCCGGCAAGACCGCAATCAGAGCCAGACAAGCCAAAGCGAGCGTCTGCGGGATGTCGAGCTGGGCCAGTTCGGAAGCCCACGAAAGAATAAAGGCGGCGCCAAAGATCGCCACCCCGGCGCTCAGCGCTTCAAACTCCGGCGGAAGATGAATTCCGGAGACAAGACGTAAGAAAAGCCACTGCAGGCAAAGTAGGATTGCGGAGCCGAGCCAAAGCCAATGCGCCATCAAATTCCTCCTCGAGCGGGGTTGCGAGCTTAAATGACCTTTAGTCATAGCGAAAAAAACCACTCTGTGCCAGCAAGTTGGCTGGTTTTTAACCGGCGCGTTCCCGGGCACGATGTCCCACTCCTGAAACGGGGCCGTGCACATTTTCCCACGAATGGAACGCCCCGCGGTTGCACCAGTGGCGCCCAGGATCAAGACAGCCGCACTGGCGCTCTCTTTGCATCGCTTTACACGTCCGAATGCGTCGGGCGTAGTATCAGAAGGATCCGACGAACGTGGACACGAAGGAGTCGCTTGCATGGATTTCAACTACGCGTTGACCCGCGACCGGAAACTGGAAACCACAAACTCTGAAGGCGAAAGCCCCGCTACGAAAATCTGTATAGAAGGCAAAAATTGCTGGCGCCTTGCAAAAGCAAAGCGCGCAGCTTTCCTTATAGACGCGCAAGCATATTTTTCTACGCTGCTCCAGGTGTTCGAGCGCGCCCAGAAATGGATCTTCATTGCCGGTTGGCAAATTGATAGCCGGCTGCGTCTGGCACCGGATGGCGGCGCAGGTCCTTCCCCGCTTGACCTCGGCGATCTTCTGCACACCCTGGTAAACCGCCGCCGCAATCTTCACATCTATGTGCTCGTGTGGGATTTCGCTATGATCTATGCTTTGGAGCGAGAGATCATTCCTCTTTACACCTACCCGTGGCGCGCGCACCGGAGAATCCATTTTCACCTGGACAATCTCCATCCCTTGGGCGCTTCGCATCATCAGAAAATCGTTGTTATCGACGACGCCGTCGCCTTTGCCGGAGGAATGGATCTAGCCGAAGGCCGCTGGGATACTCCTGAACATCAGGCCGCTGACCCTCGTCGCGTGGATTCTCGCAACCGGCCGTACCGGGCTTATCACGACGTCCAGCTCATGGCCGATGGAGAGGCGGCAGTTAGCCTGGGAGAATTGTTCAGAGAACGTTGGCGCAATGCGACAAGAAAACGAATTCGAAACCCCAAAAAGCCCTTCGACGATCGCTGGCCGACGAGGGTCACACCGGACCTCAGTGACGTCCCCGTAGCCATTGCGCGAACCGCCCCCGACTGCGACGGTGGTCCCGGCATACGCGAGGTGGAAGCGCTCTACTTAGACAGCATCCGAGCAGCCCAGCGCTCTATCTATCTGGAAAATCAATATCTCACCTCCGCATCGGTCGGTAACGCGTTGGCGGAGCGACTCGGCGAAGTCAAAGGACCGGAAATTGTCATCGTGACTCAGTTCGAGACTCAGGGCTGGCTGGAAGAATGCACGATGGGAGTGCTTCGTGCCCGCCTATTGAAACGGCTGCGCGAGGCCGACCGTTTCGGGCGCCTGCGGGTCTTTTGTCCCGTCATCCCGAATCAGGATTATTGTATGAGCG
>JBOHVR010000323.1:0-4596 GCA_050735755.1 Binatia bacterium | reverse complement strand
GGCTGGAGGCTTGCCGCCGCAGCCGGAACGTGTTGGATCTCGTGACATAGATCTGTCCGATTCAATTCGCGACGGTGCGTCACAGAGATCTTATACGTTCACCCGATGCATATCCCTCGTCCGCGCGCCGGCGGCCGCGCCCGGCGGGAGGATCGCATTCAGCCGCGCGAGATCGTCTTTTGTGAGCTTGATATCGACGGCTTTAATGTTCTCTTCCAAGTGTTTCCGCGACTTGCTGCTCGGAATCGGTATAATCTCTTCGCCTTGCGCCATCAGCCAGGCCAGCGCCAACTGCGCCGGGGTGACAGATTTTTCTTTGGCGAACGCCTCGTATTGGGCGAGGAGCTTCAAGTTACGCTCCAGATTCTCGGGTTGAAAACGCGGATGGTCGCGGCGGTTTTCCGGGATATCGTTGGCGCTATGATATACCCCGGCAAGAAAGCCGCGCCCCACCGGCGCGTACGCCATGAAGCTCATGCCGAATTCGCGGCAAGCCTGGACGTTGCCTGCTTCGGGGTCGCGTGACCATAGAGAGTATTCCATCTGCAATGAAACGATGGGGTGCACCTTGTTGGCGCGGCGGATGGATTCGGCGCTGGCTTCCGAGAGCCCGATGTAGCGGGCCTTTCCCTGCTTCACGAGTTTTGCCATGGCGCCAACCGATTCCTCGACCGGGACCGCGCGATCGACTCGCGACATGCAAAAGACATCGAGAGTGTCGATACCGAGGCGTTTCAGGCTCTCCTCACAGTTTTTGATCAAATATTCAGGGTCACTGCCGCTGCGGTTGCCGCTGGCGTCCGGCGCGCGCGGGCTGCCGGATTTCGAATGGATAATAATTCTTTCCCGCCGGCCTTTGAGCGCCTTGGCGATCAGCTCGTGGTTATGGCCATTGCCATAACTCGCCGAAGTGTCGATAAAATTGATCCCGAGGTCGAACGCCCGATGCAACGTGGCAATGGATTCATTGTCGTCGGCCGGGCCGTAAGCCCCCGACATACTCATGCAGCCTAGACTCAATTGTGAGACTTTGAAATCGGTGGTGCCAAACTTGCGGTATTCCATAACCATTCCTCCGTAATCTGGGTGACTATTCCCGCGTAACTCCGATCGTTTCGCTCGCTAAATTGAGGACCTTTTACGTCCGCTTGCACTTCGCCGTCAAGAGACTCCCGGAAATTAACCAAGCTATCGAGGGTTGTATTAGCCCCAAAAAGTTATAAGAATCTTGCCCTGAAACGACAACTTGTTGAACCAACTGATTGAGGCATCTTGGGAAACTGGACCATCGCGATCATCTTAGGAGTTGTGGAGGGGCTTACCGAATTCATCCCGGTCTCATCGACCGGGCACTTGATCATTGTCGGTAATCTTCTCGGGTTTACGGGGGAAAAGGCCGCCACTTTTGAAGTGGTCATCCAGCTCGGCGCGATTCTCTCGGTGGTCGTCCTTTACTGCCGGCGCTTCGTTCGTTTGATCCCGGTCAAAAAGTCCGGATGCAGATCGACGTTAGAGGGTTGGTCGGGCCTCATTCGCATCGCTCTTGCTACCGCTCCAGCTCTCTTGATGGGATATCTAACGCACGACTTCATCAAGACCCGGCTTTTCACGCCGGTTGCCGTGGCTTGGGCTCTCGCGGTAGGAGGGTTCGCAATCTTGCTCGCAGAAAAATTCGTCGCCGGCCGCCGTTCGAATACCCTGGATAATATGAGCTTAAAGCAGGCCTTTGGCATAGGTCTTTTTCAAACACTCTCCCTGTGGCCGGGAACATCGCGCGCCGCGGCTACGATCGTCGGCGGACTGCTTCTCGGACTTGATCGCAAAGGGGCTGCAGAATTCTCATTTCTCATTGCGGTGCCGGTCATGGTCGCCGCGACAGGATACGACCTTCTCAAGATGAGAGGACTTCTTGTGGCGGAGGATGTTGTTTTCCTCGGCGTCGGCTTCGTTGTCTCCTTCCTGGTTGCGCTGATCACGGTCGCCGCTTTCATCCGCCTTCTGAGCCGCTGGAATCTGGTCCCCTTTGCATGGTATCGGATCATTGCGGCGCCGATCTTTTACTTTTTAACCCGCGGGTCGAATTTATAAGGAGGAACCGATGGTCAAACGAAACGAGGAGTTGCTCGAGTGGCGTGAGCCAAAGCCAAGAGAAAAGGCCGGCTTAGGCAAATGGGAAATTCCCAAGTCACCTTATGATGTCTTTATTGAGTCGCAAGATATCCCGATCCACAGGGACATTGGCGTGCATAAGATTCAGGACTTGCCTCTGGCGCCGTGGAAGCGGCTGGGCGGGCGCGGCACTGCCATTCAGCTACTGGGCAGCGAGCACAAATGGGGGATGTATGTCGTCGAGGTGCCTGGAGCGGGGTCTTTGAATGCCGAGCGGCACCTGTACGAAGAGATTTACTACGTCGTCGAAGGGCGCGGCACCACCGAGGTCTGGCAGGACAAGATCCCCAAGAAGCACGCGTTCGAATGGGGACCGGGATCGCTCTTCGCCATTCCGCTTAACGCCTGGCATCGGTTAGTTAATGCATCGTCCGCTCCCGCGTTGCTGCTCGCGGCCACTACGGCGCCCAACATCATCAATCTCGTCAGGAATCCGGACTTCGTGATGAACTGTCCCTACGATTTCATGGATCGCTTCGACGCGTCGGACGACTACTTTAAGCCCGTGGAGGAAATCTACGGCGACCCGGTGCGCGGCCTTGCCATGCGGCGCACCAATATTATACCCGACATCCTCGCCTGTGAGCTGCCGCGCGACAACCGCCGCTCTTTCAACTTCAGACGCATTGAGCCGCACATGGCCGGCGCTAACTTTTACATGAAGATCTGCCAGTACGCGACGGGCCAGTATTCGAAAGCCCACAAGCACTCATCCGGCGCCATCCTCGTCTGCATTAAGGGCAAGGGCTTCAGCTACACGTGGCCCGACCGGCTAACTATGCGCCCGTGGGAAGCTCGCTTGGCAGACCAGGTGAAGAAGCAGACCTACGAGCCGGTCGGCATGATCAGCGCGGCCCCTATGAGAGGCGACTGGTTTCACCAGCACTTCGGCACGCATCCCGACGGTCTCCGATTGCTCGTCTTCGACGGCCCCTACGGCCCCGGCTTTCGTCACGGCGGGGCGCCGGGCGAAGTGGACATCGACGGCGGCGCAATCGACACGCGGGACGGCGGCAGAGCCATTTCCTACGTGGACGAGGATCCACAGATCCGCAGATCGTACGAGGCGGAGTTGGCGGCGGAAGGAATGAAGAGCGGGATGCCGTCATGGTGCTACGACCAACGAACTCCTCCCGCGGGCGAGAAGGAACCGGGAGGCGTTGGATAAAAACAAGGAGGTTTGCTGATGGAAAAGCCAATCGTCGCCGCCAAGGAACCGGCTGTACTGATACTCGACCCGGGAGCTTATTACTGGTGCCGATGCGGGCGATCGCAGTCACAACCGTTTTGTGATGGGTCGCACAAGGGAACAGGTCTCACGCCGGTGGAGTTCATTGTCAAAGAAAAAGAAGAAGTGGCTCTATGTCGGTGCAAGCAGACCGGAACCCAGCCTTACTGTGACGGCACGCACGGGACGCTGTAAGTCCAACGGCGCACCAGTCGTCGGCGAGACGAGAGACGGAATGAATGATGGAATAGCGGAATGATGGAATAATGGAATGACTACTAAAAGAAAGAGGGGGGAAACCCCGCCTTTCTTTTTTGATAGGGCAAATTCCTGAGTGTGCCGTCCGCGGGACACAAGGGACGCCTGTCTATCTCTGAGTTAAGACGCGCGAACATCTGTTTCGGCCGCGCCGTTGAATAAATTACCCGTAGTTGCAGCGATTCGCCCAGGACTGTGAGCTTGGTACGTGTTTTGCCATTTTGCCAAGTTAGGGGTTTGCATCACAGATCCCACGGAGGTTCGCTATGAAAACTCAGAAATCGTTTCTACGCTTGTCGATTTTTGCGGGGACATTGTTTCCATTGCTTGCCGTAAGCTGCGCGCCGGTCTACCGGCCTACCTTGGAGGAGACGAGATCAGGTCGAGCATCGACTGTAGCTTCGGATGTAACCGCCAGACCGGGAGAGACTCGAGCTGAAGTGGAACAAGTTGATCCGGTGCGAGGTAAAGTTCGCCTGCGTCTGGATAGCGGCAGGACCGCCGTTTTGGATTACGATGCTGCGACGCGGGTCGTTTACCACGAGCGTGATTATGATGTCCGCAGCCTGGAAGCCGGCGACGTTGTCGTGGTGCGGATTCCACGCAACGGCGATTATCTTTCCTATATCACGGTTCAAGAAACAGTTCAGGATCGTATCGCCAGGGGAACTTTGGAGCGCCCTGCGAACCGGCCGAATACCATCGAAGGAATCGTGGATAACATCAACCCGGAAAAGGGAGTTCTCGATCTACGAGCCGGCTCCGGACGGATTGTGACGGTAACACTGCCATACGATGCGCGCAGCGTTGATGTGGAAAACTTCCGCCGGTTGCGCCGCGGGGATGTCGTTCGGCTGGAGGGCGAGTTCGTCGCGCCGGGTACTTTTCAATTTTACGCATTCCGGACTCCGTGACGGTCCAACCCAGGCAGGAAATCAGCG
>JBOHVR010000322.1:0-5212 GCA_050735755.1 Binatia bacterium | reverse complement strand
TCAATGGGTTACCCCGTTCTCCACACACGGGCGTGGACTTAAGGGCGCCGCTGGGGACGGAGATTGTTGCGGCCAACCATGGCAAGGTCGTAGTCCGGGACGAGTTCTTTTTCGGCGGCAAGACCGTCGTACTCGATCACGGCGGCGGTCTCTACACCATGTATCTGCATCTGAACGATTTTCGTGTGACCGATGGTCTCTTGGTGCGAAAAGGGGAAGTGATTGGTTGGGTAGGAATGACGGGGCGAGTTACAGGTCCACACCTGCACTGGGGAGTTCGCTTGTTAGGAGCGCGAGTCGATCCTTTAGATCTCGTTAAGGCAACCGGTATCCAGCCGTGACGTAGGAGGACGGGTTGGTAAAGAAAGAGCAGAAGGAAAGGAAGTTCGAAGAGGCGCTGGAAGCCTTGGAGCAGGTTGTTGAGCGGCTCGAGTCCGGGGAACTCTCGCTCGAAGACTCTCTGGCGGCTTTTGAACAGGGGGTGGGTCTGGTCAAATTCTGCAATCAGAAGCTCAGCGAGGTGGAGAAGAAAGTTGAGTTGCTCGTCAAAGACAAGGAAGGGAAGCTTCAACTCAAACTGTTGGAGGAGCTACCGGAGAAGGGGGCCGAGTCCGAATGAGTTTGCTCCCCTCTGTGATCCGAGATAAGTCCGATTCGTTTGTCACACAACTTCCCGCCGCTTCGTTGCGTTGAAAACAGCAGTTTGTTCAAAACCAGGCGATCGTTGGCATGCGGCGCGCGCCGACGCACTGGTTTGAAGCTGACGAGCCGAAGAGTTAGAGTGTTGCCAAACCTAAACGTTCGAGAGAAGCGGATTGTCTTCCTTTGATATCCAGCGCTACTTACAAGAGCGCAAGATTTGGATTGATTGCGCGCTCGATCGATATCTGGAGCAAAAGCGCAAGCTGCCGCGGCGTCTGCTCGAAGCGATGCGTTATGGCGTTCTGTCCGAAGGCAAGAGGCTCCGGCCGATCCTAACTTTGGCCGCGGGCGAGATTTTTGGCGCTCCAAGGAAGTCGCTCCTTCCTTTTGCCTGTGCCATCGAAATGATCCATGCATATTCTCTCATCCATGACGACCTGCCAGCGTTGGACGATGACGAGTTTCGCAGGGGCGAATTGGCAAATCACAAAGTTTATGGCGAAGGCATGGCCCTTTTGGCAGGCGACGCGTTGCTTGCGGAAGCCTTTCAATTGCTTGCGCGCGCCGAGGTTGCGCGCGTGATCGAGCCCCGTAGGATCCTCAAGCTGATTCACGAGATCGCGCACGCGGCCGGCGTCGATGGATTGGCGGGAGGGCAGGCGCTGGATCTGGAATCTGAAGGTCGCCGAGTCAGCGTCGCGCGACTTGAGGCGGTTCACCGTCATAAAACGGGAGCGTTGATTGTCGCAGCGGTCAGGGTTGGGGCCCGCATCGGTGGCGCTTCGGCGGATGAGCTCCGCCACCTCACCCGCTATGGCCAGGCGCTGGGGCTGGCTTTTCAGATCGCCGATGATCTCCTCGATGCTGCAGATCTGGGGACGGGAAAAAATGGCCATGCCGGCAGCGCGAAGGACAAAGCGACCTATCCGTCTCTGGTCGGCCTGGCTGCGGCGAGAAGTCGGGCCCGGGATTTAGCGCGTCAATGCCTGAGACACATTGAGCCATTCGGAGCAGCGGCCGAACCATTGCGCGGAATCGCACTCTATGTTGTAGAAAGGAAGATGTAGGGGGTCGAATGAAAAGATTTCTCGATAGCATCAGTGAGCCCGCAGACATTCGCAAGCTGAACCCTGAAGAGCTGGGCGTTTTGGCTAAAGAGGTGCGCAATGAGGTTATCTCGGTCGTTTCTGAGGTGGGCGGCCACTTGGCTTCCACTCTGGGCGCCGTGGAGCTCACGCTGGCATTGCATTACGTTTTCAGTACACCGGAGGACAGGCTGGTGTGGGACACGGGCCATCAGGCCTATGCGCACAAGTTGATCTGCGGCCGGAGGGGCCAGCTGCCCAACATCCGCCAGCTTGGCGGACCGAGCGGTTTTTTGAGTCGCGAGGAGAGTATCTACGACGTTTTCGGCGCGGGTCACGCCGGCACTTCAGTTTCCGCCGCGCTCGGCATGGTCGAAGCCAATACTTTGGGAGGCACGAACCGCAAAGTGGTTGCCGTCATCAGCGATGGAGGGCTCACGGCCGGTCTGACTTTTGAAGGTCTCAATCAGGCGGGCCATCTGAACCGCGACCTCATTGTGGTCCTCAACGACAACGCGATCTTCATCGACCCTCGAGTCGGCGCGCTGTCTTCTTTCTTGAGCAAGCAGCTGACCACGGACATCGCTTTGAAGCTGCAAAAAAACATGGTCAGCCTGCTGCGCAACTTCCCCAAAGTCGGAGAAAACCTGTATCAGGTCGCCCGCAAAATGAAGGATTCCTTCCTCAGTCTGGTGACGCCGGGATTTCTTTTCGAAGCGCTCGGCTTTCAATACATCGGGCCAGTGAACGGTCACAGCCTGGGCGATTTGGTCCAGACTTTGGAGAGCGCAAAAAAAATCGGCAAGCCCACGCTCGTCCACGTGATTACGAGAAAAGGCCAGGGCTATGAGCCGGCGGAAAAGGACCCGGTAAGGTATCATAGCGTCGCCCCCTTTCACGTGCTCACTGGATTGCCGAAAAAAGAGAAAGGCCCGATTCCGAGCTTTACTGAAATCTTCTCGCAAACGCTGATCCGTCTCGCGAAGGAAAACCCCAAAGTGGTGGGGATCACCGCCGCAATGGGAAGCGGCACGGGAATCGACAAATTCTCGCGCGAGATTCCCGAACGATCCTACGACGTCGGAATCGCGGAGCAGCATGCCGTGACTTTCGCCGCGGGAATGGCTACGGAAGGGTGGGTTCCGGTCGTGGCCGTTTATTCGACCTTCCTGCAGCGTGCCTACGACCAAATTCTCCATGACGTTTGCATTCAGAACCTCCACGTGGTGTTCGCTTTGGACCGCGCTGGTCTGGTTGGCGCCGACGGTCCAACTCATCACGGCGTTTTTGACTTTAGCTATATGCGCTCAATTCCGAACATGGTGGTGATGGCGCCCAAAGACGAAAACGAGCTCCGGCACATGATGAAAACAGCGCTCGAGCACAACGGCCCGATCGCGCTGCGTTATCCGCGTGGCGAGTGTTGGGGAGTCAAGATCGAGCCGGAGATTCACTCTGTGGCGATTGGCAAAGGAGAAATTCTGCGGCAGGGCCGAGACGTGGTCATCGCCGGCATCGGCAACACAGTCATTCCGGCCATGCGCGCCGCTCAGGATCTCGCGCAGTTGGGTATCGAGGCCAGCGTCATCAACGCGCGCTTTGTCAAACCGCTCGATGGCGAGTTGCTCGAGCGCCTGTGCGCACAAACGCCGCGGGTCATTACCGTCGAAGACCACGTCTTGCAAGGGGGCTTTGGCAGCGCGGTCGTTGAGTTTCTAGCGGATGCCGGGCTCAACAAAGTCCGGGTGAAGCGACTGGGAGTACCCGATCATTTTGTCACCCATGGCACCCAGGACCAACTCCGAAAGCTGTGCGGCATTGATGAAGAAGCGATTGCGCATGCCGCGATGCAGATGTTGAGCGGTGAGAAGAAGCGAAAAAGGGAGGAATGGGGAAGAGAGAGCGCCTAGACAAGATCCTTGTGGATCGGGGTTTCGTCGCGACCCGGGAAGAGGGGCGAAGGCGAATCTTGGCGGGAGAGGTCTTGGTGCATGATCAGCCGGTGACCAAGGCTGGAGATCGGGTGGATGCGGGCGCCGAGATCCGCTTCAAAACCAGGTCGCTGCCGTACGCTAGCCGGGGCGGAACCAAACTGGAAGGGGCGCTGCGTGATTTCGGGATTGAAGTCAGAGATAAGATCGCTCTCGATATCGGCGCGTCAACCGGAGGGTTTACTGACTGTCTGCTGGCATTCGGCGCGCGCCGCGTCTATGCGGTTGACGTGGGGTACGGGCAGTTGCATTGGAAGCTCAGAACCGATCCGCGAGTCATACCGCTCGAGAGAACCAACGTCCGCTATTTGACGCCCACGGATCTCTCCGAAGTGCCCGATGTCGGCACGGTGGACGTTTCTTTCATTTCCCTGCGTCTGGTCCTGCCCGTTGTTTATCGTCTCCTGGCTCCTGAAGGCGTTGCGGTGGCTTTGATCAAACCTCAGTTTGAAGTCGGCAAAGGCAAAGTGGGAAAAGGTGGTGTTGTCCGCTCGGAAGAAGAGCGCCGCCGGACTGTCGACGAGATCAGCACCGTGGCCGCGGGTCTGGGATTTATGATCAGGGGCGTGAGTGAATCGTCACTGCCCGGGCCCAAGGGAAACCGAGAGTTCTTTATCTACATGGCCAAACCGGCGCTGGCCGATCCGTCCTAGAATTTCTTGTTTCCGCGCCGACCTTATGGGGTGGGTATGCCTGTAATGGCAGAGAGTCTCATCAAAGTGGCGCACAGAGGAGCGTCGGGTTCCTATCCGGAAAACACTCGCATCGCGTTCGAAAAGGCAATTGAGGCGGGTGTGGATATGATTGAAATGGATTGTCAGCTGTCGAAAGACGGTCATGTTGTGGTTTTCCACGATGAGCGTTTGCACCGCCTTGCGGGGGTGAAGGGAACCGTAAAGGGAAGAACGCTTAAGCAACTCAAGAAGCTCGACCTCGGCGTTAGATTTAGAAAGTCGCTGAGGGGGCAGCAGATTTTAACCCTGGAAGAGGCAATGAATCTGCTCGCGGGCAAAGTGGATCTGGACATCGAGATTAAATCACTCTTGCATGGCCCATTGGGAATCGAGCTCAAGATTCTTTTCATCTTGAGTTACTACCGTTATTTGCCCAGGAGCATCATCTCGTCGCTGGATTATCGAGCGCTGGAACGCGTGCGCGAGCTTGCGCCGCAAGCGCGCATCGGCGTTATGTACGGCAAGGGAATGAAAGAAGACCCTCTCCAAGTGGTGGAGCGCCTGGACGCCGATTCCCTGCACATCGAGAAGAGCTGCGTGACCCCGGATCTCATGATCCAGGCGAACAGCCTTGGGATCAAAACTTTTGTCTGGACGGTGAACGAAGTCGCGGAGATAGAAAAGTTTTTCTCTATGGGCGTGGACGGCATTATTTCCGACTTCCCGGAAAGATTCTGGAAAGTCAAACTCAAGAAGACGCGACGTTAGCGGGCCTGCCGGTATAACGCTTGAGCCGGGCGGCGTGGCTCGAGTCGATCAC
>JBOHVR010000321.1:0-5125 GCA_050735755.1 Binatia bacterium | reverse complement strand
CGATAAAGACAGTCGAGGCATCAACAATTTTGAAGATCACCTTATTGGGTTCGACTGTCTCTCCGAGAACGACATTCCGTTCCTCCACAACGCCGCCGATAGGGGAAAGGACGCCGAATGTCGACACAGTCTTTTCTGCCGGGGCCCGATTTACCGCATTCGCAGGAAGCCCCAGGAGAACGAGTTGCTGGGTCAGCCCTTCAATTTCGTTGAGAACGGTTTGATGCTGGTTTTGAGCGGCAATGAGTTCTTTCTGGGCTGCGATTTTGCTTTCTACGAGTCTCTGGATGCGATCCAGCTCAGCCTTCGTCAGAATGAGTTTGTTCTCAGCCTGGATAAGCTCCACCTGGAGTTTCTGGATCTCCGCGCTCTGGACCTCCGCTAAACGTTGACCTTTCGAGACCCCGTCACCCACCTTGGCTGAGAGGCTCGCTATCTTGCCTGAGACCCTGCTGCTAACCTGCGCCTCTTTATCGGGATGCGCCTTGACGACCCCTGCCACTCGAATGACGTTTTCAATTGGCCTTAGATCTGCGGGAGTCGTTTTCAACCCGACATTCTGTCTCTCCTCAGGACTCAGCTTTAAGCCTTGACCTTCTTGCTCCTTTGCCGTTTTGGCTTCACCCTGTTTCTCTCCATGGGTATGTGGAGCAGCCCCGGGTTCGTCAGTGTGCGGCGCGGCCGAGCCGGCAGGCGCTTTAGCAGTCGCGGGGCTGTCGTGAGACATTGACCCCTCGCCTTTGCTGTCCACGTGACCCGTTAGCCGTCCGAGCCAAAAAGAGAGCGCCAATAAAATAATCCCGGCGACAACAAGAATGCTTTTTTTATTTGCCATGATTGCGTCCTTACTCAATGCCGGCCTGAAATTTTAGTTCAGCCACCGCGAGATTGTAGTTCGTTAGCGCATCGATGAACCTTTGCCTGGCCTCGATGACCTGGTTCTGGAACACGATCGCATCGGAGAGATCGATTTGCCCTTCCTGGTAAGCGCGTTGATTGAGATCAAGATTCTCATCGAATCTTTTCAAAGAATCTTCCGGATAGAGAGAAATGTCGCGTTCGGCCAGTCTGAATTTGTTGTAGGCGGCACGAATCTCCCTTTCCAGGGCTTGCCGCCTGTTCAGATAGTTCAGGTTTGCGATGCTCTTTCGCGCCAGCGCTTCGCGCAGTTCTCCCTGTTTTCGGTCGAAAAAGGGAAGCGGGATAGAGAGCTTCCCGCCGACGATATTGTCCTTGTCGTCCCTCTCATAAAAGGCGCCGACTTTGATATTTGGAATCCTTTCCGCTCGGGTTAGCAGTTCCTCTGCCTCAGTTACTCGTTTTTCTCGTTCAGAAGCAGCCAAGTCGGGGCGTCGTTCGATGGCGGTTTTGAGAAGATCCTGGAGAGAGAACGACGGGGATGCTCGGCTCAGTTCTCCCTGAATCTCGATCCTACTATCATCCTCCAGAGCAAGTTCCGTTTGTAGTCGCGTCACTAGTTCTTCACGTTCTCTTTGAAGGCTGATCAGCTCGCTTCTCGCTCGATTGAACTCGAACTCTGAAAGGATCACCTGAACCTCAGGGATATCCCCCAAAGACAAGCGGGTTTTAGACGCCTCATAGAGACGATTTCTCAGCTCAACGATCTGTTCGGCGTGCTTGATCCTTGCTTCGGAATTCAGAAGCTTGAAAAAAACCTCCGCTATGCGGAAGCGAAGAGTCCGCTCGAAATCACCCGCTTCGGCCTTGACTTTCTCGATATTTCCCTGTGCCGCCTCGCGCCGGTATCGAGGTTGGCCTCCAATCTCAAACTCCTGTGTCAAAGATACTCCACCCTGGAAAAGATTCTTGTTAAAGCCTTCCTCCGGTTTTTTGAGGCGCCGGTTTGCCACGTCTCCATCCAATTCTGGATTGCTCTGGAGAAAGAGATTGGCCCGGATCACCCTTCCTTCGGCTATACCCAGTTCTTCCTTCTTCGTCTTTAACTCAACGTTACGCTCTAGGGCGATCTGGATTGCTCTCTCCAAAGTCAGTTGCAAGGGCTCCGCCGCGAAGGCTGACCTCCCAAGATGTACTCCCAGGCAAATGAAAAGGATTTTGATCCAACTTGAAGTGACCATAAACCGACCTCTCAGCTATCAAAGATGTTAAGAGACGCGACCGATGCGCAGAAAAAGCGCAATCCACAGCCATGCCCCCGGAATCAATCGGAGGAAAAAACGAGACGAAAGCTAAGCGGATGGGTTAGATCTGAAGAACAGAAAGAAAAAGGTGCCGTGCGAGATCGTTAGGCAAGGAAAACGTGACAATTCGCTTGAAAAGCGCTTCCAACCAGAGGTCGTTTGCAAGCACAACGTAAAACGCGTCGGAAGTAGATGCTGCATGACGGGCTACCTCTTTATCCGACCGAGGAAGCTGCGCCGAGGCCTCGCGGGCTACCGGCCCGACTTGATGGCTCACCGTGGTACAGTGGATAGTCGGTATGGCGGCGTCCCGAGAATCATCTTGACTCTCCAAGGATCGCGAATCGGAGTGATGCTCTGAGGCAGCGTGTTCCGGATGGTCATCATACCGTAGACACGCCTCCATCGCCCACGCGACCCCAGCATACGACAGAACTAGGCAGAGAAAAACGACAGTTAATGGTCTCACGAAAGAGAACATATACATGGAGTTGTTTGCCTTTTCAATGCACCTTCACTTGGTGCAATGTACAAGCCGTGCGTAAATTCACTAGGACAGGCAAGGAAGCAAAGAAATTCGCTTTACTAGTCAATCCTGGTCAGTCCTAAAGGCAAGCGGACAAACAGCGCTCCAAGTGGACCCCCATGAAAGGACATTCCCCCGTGCCAAATCGCAAATGTCTCTAACGGGTTGCTGAGGAAAGGGAAAGGGAACCACAAATCTTTGTTAAGCACTCTGCTCATTTCTAGGGTGGCCACAAGATACGTTCTGCGGCCACAAAAGTTCCTCGTGCGAACCAATGACTGCACGAAGCGTGGTCGTAACGATCACCGCTCCGATGAGAAGAGCCGCTAGCGGATCAAAGAAAAAACTTCCGAAGACGATCGTCAATACACCGGACCCAACAGGCGCTAGGGAAACAAGAACGTCGACCAAATTATGGACGTAGGCCAACCGGATTGCCGGGTCTTCTCTACTGGGTTCCCTCAACACCCTGGCAACGCCCCAATTTCCCAGCGCTCCTATTATGCCGGCGATGACCGGCACGACGCCCAGGACCACCGGCGGGTGGATCAAGCGGGTGACTGCTTCCCACAGTAGCAGCCCGCTAATGGCCAAAAGCCCAACCGAATTGAGTAAATTGGCAGACCGGAGGAGATGGCCAGAGAGACCTTTCCGCAGAGTGTAGGCCAAGACAAGGAAAGCAATAGCGACTTCATCGGAAAAATTGTGGATACCGTCTACGATCAGGCTGAGGCTGTTGGCGCCAAAGCCGCCAGCTATTTCTGCAGCAAGGACGGCGGAATTTAATCCCAGGGCAACGGCCAGCGGACGACGACGGTGCGCCATTTGATACCCTCCCTAAGATGTTAAATCGGTAGCATGGCGCTTCATGAGCGCTTTGGGCGGAAAAGTACCAGAGAAACAAGAAACAACCCCACACCAAAAAGTACAATCGAGGGCCCAGGAAGAAAAGAGAACGTGTGCCCGATAAGAAGTCCGATCACGCTGATAATCCCTCCCGCGAGGGTTGACACGGTAATGAACGCCTTCATGCTTTTGGCAACGTTTTTTGCAATGGAACCCGGAATGATGGTAAGCGCACCCATGAGAAGCGTTCCCACAAGTTTAATCCCCAAGGATACGATGAGTGCAAAAACGGAAAGGAGGAGGAGATCAAACCCGGTCCCCACGCCGTGGACCCCCGCAAGATCAGGCGTGGTGGTTCGAAACACAAATTGGCGCGCGAACGATATCGCGAGCCCGGCTGCGGCAACAGCTAGCCCTGTGGTCATGATAAACGCGGGTAGTGATAACGCTGGAAATTCGCCGAAAAGAGAATGAATAATCTCCCCATCCGAAATCGTCAGAACCCCGACGGCTAAACTTGTCGTAAACAGCAGTCCCACCAGCGCATCGCCCGGGAGGGTCGTGTGCCGCTCCAGCCACCACACGATCAGTGCGGCTGCCAATAAAAAGGTCAAAACACCCCAAAAGGGATCAATCCCATAGAACAAAGCGAGCGCGATTCCCGGAAGCGCGACATGAGAAAGCGCGTCACCTACGAGAGCCATCCGTTTCAGGATAATAAACGCGCCGATGGCGCCTGACGCAATTCCCACTGCAGACGCGATCACAAGGGCTGATACGAGTGGTAGGTCCATATCACTGGTGATGGGCTTGCTCGCGATGCTCGTAGTAGGCCCCTTCGCCGAAAAGCCTGGTCAAATCCTGAGGGTGCAATACCTCATGCGGCTTTCCATGGCACAGCATCACCCGATTTACACACAAGACCTGGTCCGCGTAGCGGTAGACGATGCTGAGTTCATGAGAAATCAGAAGGATGGTCGTGCCCCGCTCCTTCTGCAATCGCTGCAACAGATGATAGACCGTCTCCTCAAATCCGATATCAATGCCGGCCGTGGGCTCATCAAAAAGCATCACCTCCGGATGATCGAGCATGGCCCAGGCAATCAGCAGGCGCTGCAGCTGACCACCGGAAAGCTCCCCCACGGGCCGCTCAAGCACTTCCTGAGAAAGCCCGACCAATGAAAGCTCATGAGAAAGATGCTTGAGGAACGTCTCATCAGGAAACCAAAATCTTTTTGCTTTCAACAAGAAAAATTCACGGACGGTGAGCGGCACGGTTTTGTCCACTGGAAATTTTTGCGGTACGTACCCGATGCGCAAACCCGCTTGCCATACAATTCGTCCGGAAAACGGCACGAGTCCCAGAAGTGCCTTGAAAAGGAGCGTTTTGCCGGCGCCATTGGGACCGATCACCGCTAAGGCTTCTCCTTTGCGAACCGTAAACGAAATATCGGACAGGAGCGTTTGGCTATCAAGCACGACAGCGCAATCGCTCACTTCAAGAATAGTGCTTTGTTCCATGACGCGCGTCTCCGAACAGACCGCTGACATCCAGTGTCACCAGGATAAAAACGATTGGTTCAGTCTGGCC
>JBOHVR010000320.1:0-1953 GCA_050735755.1 Binatia bacterium | reverse complement strand
TTGTGGAGCTGCACCCGCGCGCCGGGAGAAGTCGTAGGCCCGGAGAGCGCCTCGGCGAAAGCCTTCAACCTACCGGGTATCTCGGCTCGCCAGTGAGCGAGGTTCTCGGCGACTTGGAAATTGATCGGTACAAACTCGAGGCCGCGGACTTCGCCCACTAGCTCCGCAAAAATGCCCATCCAACCGCCTGCCTGGCCCGAGAATACCTTTTGCAGCGCTTCACGCTGCGCGCCGCGGGCGCGCTCGTCCATGAAAATACCAATCGAGACCGGGTTCTCTTTCGCCCAGGCATTTCCTTCGAATGTTGCGACCACGATCACGTTGAGCCCATCGAGCCCGACGTCCCCGTAAGCGCCCTCGCGAACGTGATAAGCCATTACGCCTTCACAGCGGTTGTTCGTGGGCGCCTGGGCGAACCCGCAAGGACAGGGCACGTTGCAGCTACAAACGTCGAACCAATCACCCTTCATCCACCAGTTTGGGATGTCCGTCATCTCAGTAACCCTCCTTGAGATAGTCGATGTCCCAGCGGCCTAACGTTCCGGTTCAGCGGCCGCGCACTGCCGCATGAGCATTGGCACTTTATCCATTACGGTCCGCGGGAACCGGTTGTTATGCGCTTCCACTCAGCTTGGTCGCAGGATCCCAATCAAACACAGAAAGCTGACGATCTGCACGAAAAAAAACCCGAAGCGTACGGATGCCACCGTGTTGGTCTGGACGAAACATACGCGCACCAGCGACTGGTCACCTCCAGCTGCGAGTTCAAGTCGAACCGATTCTTGCCGATACTCAAATACTCAGTAGATTAGACAACGGGAGGACTCCTCCGTCAAGATCGCTTGATCTTCTGACGTTTTGAACGATTTGAACTGAGCGTAGCGGTTGAACGCTTTGATCGCACTCAGTCCCGGTGGAACGGCTGGAACGACTGGAACATTTGGCACGGGCTTCGTTTTGGAGATATCGTCGAATCAATACCTTGTGCTGGTCCGACCCAGGGTTGCAGACGAGAAGTTGTAACGTGATCGCGTAGAATTGTGCTCTGGGTAGTTTCAAGCGCAGCAGATTCAGATGCAGCGCAGACGCTACGGCAATCTCGGAGCGTAAAAGTTCGTTGAGGTAGGTAGGCAGGAGTGCACTGATCCTCAGCGGGATATGACCGGAGGCAAACAGTCCGGAACCTTAAAGGAGACGATTACATGATGACAAGGCAGAATAGGTACTCGAAATTACTTACGGCAGTTGGCAGCCGTCATAAGCGGCTGTCGATTAGTCTTTTCGCGCTGGCTGCGTGCGGCGTGAATCCGAGCATTAGCTGTTGCACCTCTCACTTGCTCACCAATTTCTCACTCAGGCCAGCTCGCGTTTTGCAACACTACTCGATATCCGTCTGGATCTTCGAACGTCTTGCCCTGCTTGTCCCAATATAGGTTGAATGGCTTGACAGCTTTATATCCACGGTCCTCTAACCGCTGTACGGCTTGATGCCACTCAAGTTCATCGGCGAGGTAGAACACTAAGAGATTGTCGTGGGTTGGCGCCCTCCCGGCTGTATGCCCGCGCTTATGGGTGAACTCTAAGTGATAGGCTGCTCCCTTGTGACCAAGCATGACGCCGTTGAAGCCGTCATGGTCGTTAAACTCATACAGCAATTCAAAGCCGAGGCCATCTCGGTAGAATTTCACGACGTCGGTCAGATTATCAGTGGGGCGTGCTACCCGCAAATGAGCTTTCGCCAAACTTACCGTGGTCTCGTCCATTTACACACCTGAAGGTCGAGTTCTTACTCCTGACAATCATCAGCCGCGTTGCGAGAGAGCAACTCGCTTTCGGATCTCGCCTCATAGGTGCCGGCCAGCTTGGCGATCGCCTGCGAGGCCGCCCTGTCGATCGGATCCCCGTGGCCGAAGACGGCGCGCTCGAACGTGAGTTTCGCGAGCTTCTTCACAC
>JBOHVR010000319.1:0-5889 GCA_050735755.1 Binatia bacterium | reverse complement strand
ATGAATCGTGCAGGCGCCGCACTGGCTGGTATCGCAGCCTACGTGAGTGCCAGTCAAGCCGAGTTGATCGCGTAGAAAATAAACCAGCAAAGTCCGCGGCTCGACGACGGCCTCATGCTCCACGCCGTTGACGGCTAATTTTATCGGAAGGGTCCAGCTCTCGGCTCCAGCAGCTATGCTCACAATCCCTCCATTCCTGGTTCGTTGAATCGATCTCGGCTCCATTTTGGCCTTTGCCATCCTCGATCCTCTATCCTCGGTTCTTTTGTCTCTATCTCTGTTGGGTTCATACCTTATTACACATAGTTCAAACTTGCCTCAAGTCTCCAGTCCTGCGTCAGAGACTCGGCACGGCTAGCTAGGCGCGAACTGGTTCTTCACTCTCTTTTTCCTTTTGCCTTTTTACTTTTTCCTTGACTATTATGACCCCCATTCGGGAGGAAGTCGCATCATGAGAGGCGATGTTGTCGCGGCCATCATACCCGCTGCTTTTGGCCTCTTTGTCATTCAACAGGCTCTCCAGCTCGATTATGTCAACGAGTACGGGCCTGGGCCCGGGTTCATTCCTTTTTGGATCGGGTTCGGCTTCGTGCTGCTCGCGCTATTGCTGATCTATACTGCTGTAAGAGGCGCCCGCGCGGCGGATTCGAAGAAAACGTCTGCGCGTGAGACGGCCAAAGTTCTTATTTCATGGACCGGTCTGATGGTTAGTGTAGCACTGCTCGATACTTTAGGTTTCTTTGTTAGCTTCGCCTTGCTTGCGATTTTTCTCGTTTACCTTATTGATCGGCGTTCCCTGGTCGCTGCTGCAACTGTAGGGATAGGTGGGGCGGTTGGTTTTTATCTGGTTTTTCACATGGCCTTGGGATTGTCTTTTCCTCGAGGACCTTGGGGATTCTAAGGCGACAATGGACGCGTTAAACAATCTCCTTCTCGGCTTTTCCGTAGCGCTGACTCCCGTGAATCTCCTCTGGTGCTTTATCGGTGTCCTTTTAGGCACAGTTGTCGGCGTATTACCCGGCCTTGGCCCGCCGGCGACGATTGCGATGCTGCTACCGATGGCGCTCAAGTTAAATCCCACGACCGGCCTCATCATGTTGGCAGGAATCTACTATGGCGCAAAGTACGGCGGCTCAACGACTTCCATACTGTTGAATTCGCCCGGAGAATCGGCGTCGGTAGTCACCTGTCTCGACGGCTACCAGTTGGCGCGCAAAGGACGAGCCGGTCCGGCCCTGGGCATTGCAGCCATCGCCTCGTTCATTGCCGGTACCTTCGGGGTTGTGGCGCTCATGCTGATTGCTCCACCCGTGGCTCGCTTCGCATTGCGCTTCGGGCCGCCGGAATATTTCTCCCTTATGGCGCTGGGGCTCACGATGGTGGTTTTCCTCGCCGGCAAATCCATGATCAAGGGGCTGCTCTCCGCTCTTCTCGGGCTATGGCTTGCCGCCATCGGCACCGACCTCTTCACTGCGGAATCCCGTTTCACCTTCGGTCGTATGGAGCTCCTCGATGGTATCGATTTTATCGTCGCGACTGTCGGCATCTTTGCCGTCGCCGAGGTTTTCGCCAACCTGGAGGCACGGGCGGGACCTGAGCTATTCCAGACTCCCAAAGGACTGAAAAACTTGCTGCCAACTTTGCAGGATCTCAAAGCGTGCCGCTTCTCATTCGTGAACGGTTCTATTGTCGGCTTTTTCATCGGCGTGCTTCCCGGAGCAGGCTCAACAATAGCGTCTTTTATCTCCTACGGAATTGAAAAGGCCCTTTCTCGCCATCCGGAAAAATTCGGCACGGGCGTCGTGGAAGGCGTCGCTGCTCCGGAAGGAGCCAACAACTCCGAGACCGGCGGTGCTCTTGTGCCCCTGCTCACATTGGGGATTCCCGGCTCGAATACTACAGCGGTCCTGCTCGCAGCCCTAATTCTCTGGGGCTTTCGCCCGGGCCCGCTTCTGATTCAGGAAAACCCAGGCCTTTTCTGGGGACTGGTTGCCAGCATGTATATCGGCAATGTAATGCTCCTTGTTCTGAATCTTCCTCTGGTCCCGCTCTTTGCCCAGATTTTGCGGCTCCCTTATTACGCCCTGTATCCGATGATCCTCGGCGTCTCGATCGTAGGAGTTTACAGCGTGAGTCAAAGCTTGTTCGATGTGTGGCTGATGGGAATTTTTGGGCTCTTGGGCTACGCGATGAAGAAAAACGACTTTCCGGCGGCGCCGCTGGTGCTGGCCATGGTTCTCGGCGATCCCATGGAGCGGGCGCTCAGACAGTCACTGATGATGTCGCAGGGAGATCTCGCGGTCTTTTTTCACAGGCCTATTTCGGCAGTCATGCTGTTTCTAGCGCTGGTGCTGCTCTCAATACCGTTGACACATCGGGTTCGTTCCTGGAGAGTCAAAGCTGTCGAGCAGGAGCTATAGCAGGCCGGCTGTGATCCCCTCTAAACTGCGAGCCAATGCTTGATAGGAAGCAGAATCCAGATTCTTCGCTGGCGCTCGAATGACATGGAGAGATTCGTCAAAAACAAGCTAAAAACTCTCCGTTTATAATGCTGGACTTCGGTTGTCACCCCGAACGAGTGAAGAGTCTTAGGTTTGAAGTGGTGAAGTGAAATGGTAGATTTTCCAATTTAGCTCATAAGGAGGTGCGCGATGCGACGATTTGTTTGGACGGTAAGTTTGGGGGTTGTCTTCGTTTGCTGTATTGCTAACCCGGGTTGGGGGCAGGGCTATAAACCCACGCGGCCCGTCGAAGTTGTCGTGCATACGGATCCCGGGGGAGGCTCGGATGTTTTTGCGCGCGCTATCCTGGACATGCTGGAGAAGGAAAAGCTCCTGCCACAGCGCATGAATGTGGCCAACAAAACCGGCGGCTCCGGCGTGACGGCGATGGCTTATCTGGCGGAGAAAAAAGGCGACGACCATACGATCGGCTTTTTCACCAATACGTGGCTCGCCACGCCGTTAACCCGCAAAGAGGCAAAGGTGACGATCGATCAGCTCACCCCGGTGGTGCGTCTGATTCTCGAGCCAATGATCGCGGTGGTAAAAGCTGACGCTCCGTACAAGAACATGAACGATTTTGTTGCGGCGGCCAAAAAGAATCCGGGCAAGCTCAACCAGTCGGGCGGCTCGGTGACCGCGCAGGAGGCGCTCTACCGGCTGCTCATCCAGAAGTCCACAGGCGCCCAATGGAACTTCATCTCCTTCCCCGGGGGCGGCGAGAGGATCTCGAATCTTTTGGGTGGCAACGTGCAACTCCTCATGGCCCAGCCGCAGGAGATCAGCGAGCACATCCGTTCGGGCGGCGTTAGAGTTATCGCCGTGCTCGGCGACAAGCGTCTGGCCGGATTTCCCAATGTTCCGAGCACCAAGGAGCAGGGCATCGATATTCCCACTCTGGATCAGGCGCGCGGCGTGCTTGCGCCTCCGGGCGTCGCCAAGGAAGTCGTCCAGTATTGGGAGGATCTCTTCGGACGCTTCGTAAAAACGGCGAGCTGGAAAAAATATCTGGCCGATAACCAGCTCGAGGATGCTTTTCTAAAAAGCCAGGAGGTTGCTGGGTTTTGGAGAAAACAGACGGATCTGCTGCGCAATCTCCTCCAAGAAGCCGGCGTGAAGGTAGCAAGGTAAGAAAGTAAAAAGTAAAAAAACTTCAGGCCGTAGGGTGGGTTGCGGAGCCTAGCGACGAAACACACCGCCGTATGGATGGGTATCGCTGCCCTACCACTACTTTGCTCACCGCCGTTTGCGTTCAATTCTCAACGCTTTGCTCTTTGCGCCCTGCATCTTCTCGCGCGCGACCACGCGCAACGAGCAAGCGACTTAGGTCCTTGATCGACTCCAGGGACTCCAGGCTTTTCACCGCTGCAATGATCTGCCCGGCACTCTTTTTCGGAAGTGCCAGGGCGGCGTTGGCACGGAACTTCGCCTCGATCTCTTCCGGCGGCAGCGGATCTTCCCAGCCTCCACGCGGATACGGCTGGTTTTCCTCCAAGACCCGCCCGTCTTTCATGCGGACCTTCACATGGCCGGAGAAATGGCGCGGGTAATCGATCGTGGGATCCAACTCATAGCTGACCTTTGCGGCGATCTGAAGAATCTTCTCATTGTGAATCGTTACTTCGGAAAATTCCTCCAGCCCGGCCCTTCCACGCACGAGCATGCAGGCGATGCTATAGGGCAGGCTGAATTTGGCGCCGTAAGAAGTTTTGGGACGGCGCTTGTCATCGAGAGGCTCCCACAGCCGCGGGACCGGCCCCTCGGCCGTGCGACAAACAATTTCCTCGATATCGTCAGGCGGTAGCGAATACTTCTGCCGCAGGCGCAGAGCGCAGTCCATATAGGGATGTGAGATCGATCCGCACGGATAGGACTTGAAAGCGATTTTTGGGATTTCCCATGACTGCCCCAGCTCCTCCAGTCTCTCCCACTGATATTCGCCCTCGCCTCCAAAGGACCTGTACAAGCCGTGCCGTCCTTCGAACACACTGACAGGCCCGCGAAATCCTTCGCGCGCCAGTAGCGTCGCGACGATCCCGCCGTGGGCGGACCAGCCCGGGTGCATCCGCTTCGTCCACGAGCCGTCCGCGAGGTACTCGATGATGCCGGAGCTTTGGCTGCCGCAGATGCCGAAGGCATCGATCAGCTGCGGTATCGTTAGATTGTACAATCGGCCGGCGGCGGCAGCCGCGCCGAACGTAGCGCACACAGCAGTGGGATGAAAACCGCGCGCATGAAAGCGTCCCGGCGCGACGACCCCAACTTTGCACATCACCTCGATCGCCGCGATGGTCGCCTCGAGAACCTGACGGCCGTTTGCGCCAGTTGCTTCTCCGACTGCGAGCGCGGTCGTAGCGGCACAGCAACCGGTATGGACGATCGCTTCTTCCAGAGTATCGTCATAGTCCAGACCATGAGCCAAGGTCCCATTCGCCAATACGGCATTGGCAGGATGCACTTGGTGCGATGCCCCGATAAGACGGCTCGTCTTCGGACCGCCCAAAGAACGCGCGACCGCCAGGGCCATGGTCCCAAAATCCATCGTCGAAGAGGCGAGCGCCACGCCTATCGTGTCGAGAAAAATCAGCTTCGCTTTTTCCCGCACCTCGAACGGAATCTCGTTGAAATCAAGACGCGTAACGAAGGAGGCCAGCAGCTCTGAGTAAGTTGTCACTTTTTGCCTTTCTTTCTGCGCTTGGGCGCGCGGGCGTGCGCGCAAGGATTCCGACCAGCAACGAGACGTCAGGCAGCGGTCGAGATTTTGCAACGTTCGAATGGCTTTTCGCTTCTCTGTCGGGGAAGCACGCAGCGCGCGCAATCGCGGAACTTCTCCGCTGGTTCTTCCCGACATCGGGTAGACAAGCGCGCCTATTTTTTCAGTTGGCCCTATCCCGCGTCGATAGTAAAGGAAAACTGCAAAAGTAAAAAGCAAAAATTAAAAATAGGGAAAGCTGGAAAAAAACTCATGCATTAAGAGGATGGGGGATCACACTCGGTGGCGTATCCCGGGGGAAGGTATCATCGGTCGAAAAAGCTGGGGTCGGAAAATCTGGGAGCAGACTGTTGCGAGCCGATGAAACACTTAAAAAGGTTTGTCCTTTCCCATTCTAATAGTTTTTCTAATTGTTGAGTTCGTCGCGCTTTGATAGAAGAATCCAGGCGCTGGTATCGCGCTCGTGCACAGGGTGAGAGCTGCTTGGATGAATCAGGGCTATTACAGCCGGTCACGCCCGACGGGACGAATTCCTTCGTGGGTTCTGGTCCTGCCGGTTCTACTGCTTTTAAATTTTCCGGAGGTCCGGGCTGACGACAGGCTTGTGTTGATTTCTCCTCACTGGGAAGGGATCAGATACGAGTTTGAGAGAGCCTTCAAGGCACAGTACCAGCG
>JBOHVR010000318.1:0-5022 GCA_050735755.1 Binatia bacterium | reverse complement strand
AGCTCCCGAATCATCAGCAAACACTGCTTTTCTTCGTCGACCGAGAAATGGGCCACCCCACTCTTGGTATTGTGCGTCTCCGCGCCCCCTAACTCCTCCTTGGATACTTCCTCATGCGTGACTGCTTTAATGACGTCGGGACCCGTGATGAACATATAGCTGTTCGACTTTACCATGAAAACAAAGTCGGTGATCGCCGGGGAGTAAACAGCCCCGCCAGCGCAAGGCCCCATAATCGCGGAGATCTGGGGCACGACTCCCGACGCCAAGACGTTCTTCCAAAAGATATCGCCGTAGCCGGCCAAGCTTACGACGCCTTCTTGAATGCGCGCTCCCCCCGAATCGTTAATGGCGATGATCGGCGCCCCGTTCTTCAGGGCCAGGTCCATCACCTTGCAGATTTTCTCGGCGACGACGCCGCTCAGGCTGCCGCCGAAAACCGTAAAGTCTTGGGAGTAAACGTAGACCAGACGATCATCGATATAACCGTATCCGGTTATAACCGCATCCCCGGGAACCTTCTTCCCATCCATCCCGAAGTCGGAGCAGGAGTGCGTGCGGAAGCGGTCCAGCTCCACGAAACTACCCCGGTCCAATAGGGCCTCAAGTCGTTCCCGCGCCAGAAGCTTACCCTGTTCCCGCTGGCGCTGTATTTTGTCTTCTCCGCCACCCAAATCCGCCAGCCGGTTGAGCTCGTCGAGTTTTTGGAGATTTTCTTTCAAACCCATCGTTTCACTGACCCTGATCAAGGTGGGCATCATAACAGACAGGAGGTATCTGTCAACAGAAAACAGGTATTCTTGCGACCTCTTGGAACTTGAAGTTTCCTTGAAAAATTGGTAGGTTAGCTCGGTTTGGCCGGCGCAGGTGATGCCGCTTTAGAGCCCTATCCCCACGCTTCTGCAGAGGCGAATTACCGACAGGAGAACGAGCACCCATGGCTACTCGACGAGGCGGAAACGACCGCGATCAGACGCTGTTATTGGTGGCGGCGAGTGATATTGACGCCAACATGCTTTACGCGACAGGATTCTTTGCCCCCGACCCATTTATCTTCTTCCGCTATCGCGGCCGTAACTACATGGTAATGAGTGACCTCGAAATCGACCGGGCCAAGAAACAGTCTACGGCTGACCGCGTGCTTTCGCTTTCCGAATATCAACGGCGTCTTCGGAAAATGGGACGGCAAGCGGTGGGTACAGCGGATGTTCTCGAGCTCGTCTTCAAGGAGCGCCGGATACGTATCTTGACTATCCCGGCAAATTTTCCCGTCCTTATTGCCGATGAGCTCCGTGCTCGGAGGTTCAAGCTAGTCGTTAGAAAAGACCCCTTTTTCCCCGGCCGTGAGCAGAAAACCTCGGACGAGGTCAAGAACATAGCAGCATCGCTCCGCGCCGCCGAAGCTGGCTTGGAGGCAGGAATCGAACTACTGAGAAAGGCGCGAATCGGCAAGGATCGCTACCTCTATGTGCACGGTAAGCGTCTGACTTCAGAGGGAGTCAAGTCCGTCGTGAATACCACCATCATGGGCCAGGGTTGGGTCCCAAGCCACACTATTATTGCCGGGGGCGACCAGTGCGTTGATCCCCACAACGAGGGATACGGGCCGCTCAAGGCGCATAGCTCGGTGATTTTTGACATTTTCCCGCGCTCGCAAAAGACCGGCTATTTTGGCGATCTTAGCCGGACTGTGGTGCGCGGCAAAGCATCAGATAAGCTTAAAGAGGCCTACGAAATGGTGCGGCAAGGACAAGAAGTCGGCTTTCGCTTCATCAAGGATGGAGCCGAGGGCAGAGAAATCCACCAAAGGATTCTGGACCTTTTTACCCAAAAGGGGTTCCCGACGGGAAAAATCGACGGCAGGATGCAGGGCTTCTTTCATGGAACGGGCCATGGACTCGGTCTTGATATCCACGAGCCTCCGCGGATCGCGAGTGTACCGTCAGTGCTGAAATCCGGACACGTCGTTACGGTGGAACCCGGACTGTACTATTTAGGCCTGGGCGGCGTGCGCTTGGAAGACGTCGTGTTAGTAACCAACAACGGCAATCGGAACCTAACCAGATATCCGAAATTTCTGGAGGTCTGACGTTGCTCCTCTTTAACCCGGCAACCCTTTTGACTCCTGCAACCTCAAATAAACCTTAAAGCCTTGACCCATCTAGCCGACTATCCGTTTTTCTCCGGGCCGAAGCCCAGAATCATCGGGCATCGGGGGGCGTCGGGAACGGCCCCGGAAAATACCCTGCTTTCCTTTCGCCAGGCGTTTCAAGAAGGCGCAGATTTTGTCGAACTGGACGTCCATCAGTGCCTGGACGGAGCGATTGTCATCATTCACGACGCTACCCTGGAGAGAACGACCAATGGGTCAGGGGAGGTAAGCGCGCGTAGCGTTCAAGATCTAAAGTCTGTTGATGCCGGATACCGGTTCACTTTCGGCCGCGGGGCTGCTTATCCGTTTCGCGGGCAGAAACTGGAGATTCCGACGCTGGAAGACTTTTTCCTTGGCTTCCCACAGGCTAGGGCGATCGTCGAGATTAAACATTTCTCGCCCTCTATCGTTCAACGCACGCTCGACATCATCCTCACATTTCATGCTGAAGACCGGGTCTTGCTCGCGACTGAAGAGGACGCGGTCATGGCGGCGATCCGAACCGAGCTTAAGCGCGGGGATCGCGCGATGGCAACCGGCTTCTCCTACGGTGAGGTTGCCGCATTCGTTCACTGGGCGCAGAGCGGAATGGCAACTTCCTATCAACCTCCCGGCCAGGCTTTCCAAATCCCGCCCGTCTACAACAATGTCGCGCTCGTTACTCCGGAGACGGTCGGTGCTGCTCATCAATTGGATCTTGAGATGTTTGTGTGGACGATTAATCAGACCGAAGAGATGCAACGGCTCCTCAATCTGGGCGTTGACGGCATTATCACCGACTATCCGTCGCGCCTGCGGGACATCGTTGGCCGAACTCGATAACCTGCCTGGCCCAGGGGGTCGTTGGAATACCGACCATCGGCGTCCGTGAGACTAAGGGATTTTTCTCGCTTTGGCGCCGCCAACGGCAACGTTTTCTTGATATGCAGCGCCTTTTGGACTATAAGAAGGGGTATTCATGAGACTCCTAACACTTGGGACCCTGATTGTACTCAGTAAAGGGAATTCCCAAGACTCGTCTCCTCCCGCCAAGCCGATTCGGATGCCAACGCCGCCCAGCTCCAAATGAAACGAGAAATAGTCGTTAACGCCACCCCGCAGGAATGCCGTATCGCGATCCTCGAAAACGGCGCGCTCGCGGAAATGTTCATTGAAAGAAAGCAGGAAAGGGGCCTGGTAGGAAATATCTATAAGGGGAAGGTCGCCCGCGTGCTTCCCGGCATGCAAGCCGCCTTTGTCGATATCGGTTTAGAGAAGGCGGCGTTCCTGCACGCCTCCGATATTTCGGCGGTTCCGGAAGAGGTATCCAAAATCCTCACCGAAACTGACGAAGAGATCGTCTTCGAAGAGGCGAAGCCGCCGCCGTACCATCATGTACCGATCGATCGGCAGCTCTCCCCCGGCCAGGAGATTTTAGTTCAAGTGGCAAAAGACCCCTTGGGCATGAAAGGGGCCCGCATCACCTCCCATGTTTCCTTGCCGGGTCGCTATATGGTTTTCCTGCCCACGACCAAGCACGGCGGCATCTCGCGCCGCATTGAAGACGAAAAAGAGCGCACCCGTTTAAAAGAGATTGCCCAAGCCCTGTCCATGGAAAACGGCGGCTTTATTTTGCGCACGGCCTGCGAGGGACGCAGCAAGCGCGAAATCCAACAGGACCTTCGCTTTCTCACGAAGCTCTGGCAGCGGGTTCAGCAGAAGGCTGCCTCTGCAACCGCCCCCGCCCTTATCCACCAAGATCTCGACTTGATCGTGCGCACCGTGCGCGACTTCGTGACACCGGACACCCAGCAGGTTCTCATCGATAACCCCAAGGAATACCGCCGCGTTCAGGATTTTGTCCGCCAGTTCATACCGCGGCTGAAGCCCACGATCGTGCGCTACGAAGGCACGGACCCGATCATGGATCACTTTGGCGTCGAAGCCATGATCACCAAGGCTTTGGAACGCAAGGTGTGGCTGCGCTCCGGCGGTTACATCACGATTGAACATACCGAAGGTCTCGTCGCCATCGACGTCAACACCGGCCGCTTTGTGGGCAAAAGAAACCAGGAAGAGACGGTCTTGAGAACGAATCTCGAGGCGGCGCACGAGGTCGTACGGCAACTACGCCTGCGCAACATCGGCGGCATCATCATCATCGATTTCATCGACATGGAGAAAGCGAGCAATCGCAAGAAAGTTTACGACGCTTTAAAGGAGGCCATCAAAGGAGATAAGGCGCGCACAAAAATCCTTCGCATCTCCGAGCTCGGCGTAGTCCAGATGACGCGCCAGCGCACACGTGAAAGTCTGGAACAGCAGCTCTTGGGCTCCTGTCCTTATTGCGAGGGCAGGGGCCGCATCAAATCACGCGCGACGATCGCCTACGAGATTCTCCGGGCCGTCAAGAAGGAGACGGCTCACATTGAAAACGGCAAACGCATCATGCTGCGGATTCATCCGGATATCGCGAACTTTCTTTACGACGAAGAGAACCACAGCTTGGATATGCTGGAGCGCGAGATCAACCAAAAGATCATCATCAAGGTCAGCGAACTTCTCCACCACGAAAAATACGAGATCTCCGTCGTTTGACCTCTCCGCCCCTGTTTGGTGAGAAAATCATTTACGGGGATTTTTTTCCTTGCCGGTCTTGCGCGCGTCATAGGTGTACATCAACTGGCTCCACCACCGCAACGAAACGGGAAACTCTACCTCGGCGCCCAGCGCCTTGGCACCTCCAGATTCACTTTCTTCGATGACGACATCACCGAGGTTTTCTCTCCGCGTGCGGCGGTAAAACGCGTCATGTTTTTGATCGCGTTGGGGAAATCGGTAAAAAAGAAAGGCTTAAACGTTATATAGCCTTGGGGGGTAACGATCAGGCT
>JBOHVR010000317.1:0-7642 GCA_050735755.1 Binatia bacterium | reverse complement strand
CAAGTACGGCGGCGGCAAGGAACTGCTCAACAAGCTCTACGCATCCATCGGCGCCAACGTTTTTGTGGCCCGTCTGTTGGAAGAGGAAAGGTATCAGTTGCCTTTCCTCTTTGTTTTTCTGCTTGCGCTCAACTTGCCTTTGTTGGGGAGCCGGGACTTGTGGGCTCCGGTGGAGCCACGGTATGGCGAAATCGCGCGGGTGATGTTGGCGCGCGGCGAATGGATCGTGCCCACCGTCAATGGCGAGGTTTATACGGATAAGCCGGTCCTCTACTTCTGGCTTGTCCTTGGGGCTTCTCATTTTGCGGCAGCCGTGAGCGAGTGGGCGGTGCGGCTGCCTTCCGCCCTGTCGGCCTGCGGGCTTGCGCTCGTGACCTACGCGCTGGGGAAAAAATACCTTCAAGCATCGGTGGGATTTCTCGCCGCGCTGATGATCGCGACGACGGCGCGGGTCATTTGGGAGGCGCGCTGGGCCCACACTGACATGCTCTTTACGTTCTTGTTCATCTGTAGTCTTTACTTCCTGCTGCGCATCTGGCTCGGAGAGAACGACAAGAAGACGGTTGCGCTTGCCTTTGCGCTCATGGGTTTGGCGACTCTGACCAAAGGGTTGATTGGATTCGTTCTACCGGGACTGGTGTTTCTTTGTCTCTTAATCTGGACTCGCGAATGGGCGAAATTGCGCGCGCTCAATCTTCCCCTCGGCATCGCCGTGTTTTTGCTGGTGACGGCGCCCTGGTTTGTCGCAGTCGGCTTGCGGACCGAAGGGCTATGGATCAATGAATTCATTTGGCGACACCATGTACAGCGGTACGTCGCGGGGGAAGGCCACGAAGAGCCGTTCTATTATTATTTCGTCAATTTTCCGGCCGACTTTCTTCCCTGGACCTTGATTCTGGGGCTCGCGCTCTGGAGCTATTGGCCGGAGCGGAAGGCTCTGGAGCAGCCCGTCGCGCGCTTTCTCGCGGCGTGGTTTGGCGTCGTCTTTCTTTTCTTTTCCCTTTCCAACACCAAGCGGACGTTGTATCTGCTGCCTCTTTTTCCACCGGCCGCGCTGCTCGCAGCCCAATATCTATGGGATCTGGAAAAAGGCCGGGCGTTTGGCATTAAGGCCGCTAAAACCGTACTGATCTTGATTGGCGTCATTTTTGTGCTGGCTGGGCTCGCGGTGCCATGGGCTGCGTTCAAGTTCTCTCCTTCCGATATCAGGTCGCTTCTCCCGCTGGCCGCGGTGGCGGGGGTATCGGGGTGGTTCATCCTTCGCTGCGGCAAAAGCGGCCGTTTCTTTGCCGGCTCGATAGCTCTGGCGGCTGCCATGGCTTTGAGCCTTCTTTGCGCCCATCTGTCGATTATGCCCATAATCAACCAATACAAATCGCCGCGCGTGTTTGCCGAGGAAATCAAAAAACACGTCCGCCAAAAAGATCCGCTTTACATGTACAATGATACCATGAACGACTTTAATTTTTACCTCGAACGCGAGGTTATTCCCGTCGTGTCTACGCGCGTCGACGTGCTTCGTCTCGCAACCGAAAAGAGGCGCGTTTACTTATTGGCGCGAAACGCGCGGCTGGTGCAGGACCTTGCGAAGGAGGGTTCAGGATGGGATTTTGTGACGCGCGGGACGACGGGAGGAAAACAGTGGTTCTTGCTCCGCACGAAACCTGAAATAACCGCGGCGGAGGACTAGACTTTGTGATAAATAAAAGACTGAGGTTTTAACCAGGTGGAGACCAAAAAAAATCATTCGACCGTGACGCTTGGACTGATTCAGATGAAAGCGGGCAAGAGTCCGGAGCATAATCTGGCCCATGCCATGGATAAAATTACGGCGGCAGCCCAGAAGGGCGCGCAAATCGTCTGCGTGCAGGAGCTGTTTCGCTCGCAGTATTTTCCTCAGGTGGAAGACGCAAAGAGGTTCGCTCTGGCGGAAAGCATTCCGGGACCGACAACGACGGCGTTGAGCCGTCTGGCGCGCGAAAAAGAAATTGCTGTGGTCGCATCGGTTTTTGAGCGGCGCGCTCCGGGGGTTTATCACAACACGGCTGTCGTGATCGACGCGAACGGCGCCTTGCTGGGGAAATATCGCAAGATGCACATCCCCGACGATCCTGGCTATTACGAAAAATTCTATTTCACTCCGGGAGACCTGGGTTTCCCCAGCTTTCAGACGCGCTACGCCCGGGTGGCGGCGCTCGTTTGTTGGGACCAATGGTTTCCTGAGGCGGCCCGGCTGGCATCGCTGAGCGGCGCAGAAATTCTCTTCTACCCGACGGCGATCGGCTGGCTCGCGGGCGAGCGGAGCGCCGCGGCGAAGAGCCAACGCGAGGGCTGGGAACTGGTCCAGCGCGCGCACGCGGTTGCCAACGGTGTGTTTGTGGCCGCCGTGAATCGCGTCGGGCGCGAGGGCAAGCTCACGTTTTGGGGCAATTCATTTGTCGCTGATCCCTTTGGCGGCATTGTCGCGCGCGCCCGCGACCAGGAGGCGGTCGTGATCGCCAATTGTGATCTGGAGAAAATTGAAGCGACGCGGCAAAACTGGCCGTTTCTCAGGGATCGGCGGACAGACGCCTACGGCGGCCTGTTGAACAGGTTCAACGATGAGAGCGGTAAGTGAGTTGGTGAACTAGTGAATTAGGGGGCGGATAGACTAATTTCGTTTGTTCCGCGAAATCACTAAGTCACTAAGTGACTAAATCCCTTTCTTAGAATCCGCAAATGAGCACCCAGTCTGTTACTCCGCGACAACTTGGATACCGCATGCCGGCGGAATGGGAGCCGCATACAGCGACCTGGCTGGCCTGGCCGCACAATCGCGACACATGGCCGGCGCAGTTGGCGGAAGTCAGGCGGGTTTGGGCGCAAATGGTCGGCGCCATCGCGCAGGGCGAACAGGTGAATCTGCTGGTCGACGACCGAGATGCGGAAGCGGAAGTCAAAGCCTTCCTGCAGGCGGAACGGGCCTGGTCGAACAGAGTCGTGCTTCATCACATACCCACGGTGGATGTTTGGATGCGGGATTATGGACCGTCGTTTCTGAGCGGCCAGACAGGCGGCCTGGCGTTCAATGATTGGATGTACAATGGGTGGGGCGGCAAATACGAGGGTTACGAGGCGGACGACGGCGTTGCCAAAGAGATAGCAAAACTTCTTCGGGTGCCGGTCTTCGAGCCTGGCATCGTGCTGGAAGGCGGATCGATCGACGTCAATGGAAAAGGCGTTTGTCTCACGACGGAGCAGTGTCTGCTGAATCCCAATCGCAATCCACGGTTAAGCAAGGCACAGATCGAAGGTGTTCTCGAAGACTATCTGACGGTTGATCGGGTGATCTGGCTGGGCGAAGGGATTGAAGGCGACGATACGGACGGCCACATCGACGATCTGGCGCGGTTCGTGAATTCGACCACGGTGGCGTGCATTCTTGGAAGCAACGAGCGAGATGAGGATTACCGACGCTTGCGCGAGAACTATGAGCGCCTCGCGGGCTTCAGAGATCACGCGGGAAAAAAGCTCGACGTGATCCCGCTTCCGACGCCGGAACCCTTGGTGGTTGACGGCGCAAGGCTCCCGGCAAGCTACGCCAATTTTTACATTGCCAACGCGGTCGTGCTGGTGCCTGCTTTTGATCAGCCGAGCGATGACAAAGCGCTTGGCATCCTCGCCGATCTTTTCCCTGGCCGTCAGGTGCTCGGTATTCCCTGCGCCGCGGTCGTGTATGGGCTTGGCGCGATACACTGCGTGACCCAGCAACAGCCGGCGCCTTAGATATATGGAAATTTCTCAAGTGTTGATCTTGGCGATCATCGTCTGGGCGGCGGTTGGCTTCCTCGGATGGTTGCTGATTCGTAACATCCGATCCCTCCTCGCGGAGCGAAAAGCGGAGCAGTTGCTGATGCAACAGCAAATCGAGCAGATTCGCTCGCAGTTCTCGGAGGAGCTGAATAGCCGCACCCAGCTCATCAACCAGCATCTCGGTCAGGTGCTGGGGAATGTGAACGAGCGACTGAAAGAAAATTCGGAAATATTACACCGAACCCAGCAGACTTTGGGGGAGCGGCTCGACAAGGCCGCGGAGGTCGTCGGGAATGTGCAAAGAAGCCTCGGGGGTCTGGAAGAGGCCAATCGTAAGATTTACGAGGTGGGCAAGGACATCGCCTCGCTGCAGGAAATCTTGCGCGCGCCGAAACTCAGAGGGGGGTTGGGTGAGTTTTTCCTCGGCGATCTTTTGGCGCAGATCCTGCCGCCGGACCATTTCCAGCTCCAGTTCGCCTTCAAGAGCGGCGAGAAGGTTGACGCCGCGATCAAGCTCGGCGGTTCCTTGGTCCCGGTGGATTCCAAATTTCCTCTGGAAAATTTCAAGCGCATTATCGACGGGACAACGGACGAGGAGAAGAATAGAGCGCGCCGCCAGTTCGTGAACGACGTGAAAAAACACGTCGACGCCATCGCGAGCAAATACATCGTTCCCGACGAAGGAACGTATGACTTCGCGCTCATGTATATCCCCGCCGAAAACGTCTACTACGAAACCATCATTAAGGATGACGCGCTCGGCGGCGAGAAGACCATCAGCCAATATGCGCTCGGCAAAAAGGTGGTTCCGGTCTCGCCCAACAGTTTTTATGCTTATCTGCAGGCGATTGTGTTGGGACTCAGGGGCATGAAGGTCGAAGAGCGGGCGCGGGAGATCCTTCAGGTTCTTTCCCGACTTGAAGGCGACTTTAGCAGATTCAAGGAGGAATTCGGGATCTTAGGCCGCCACCTCGGCCACGCCCAGTCGAGCTTTCAGAGCGCGGAAAAACGTCTCGACCAGTTCGGCCAAAAGCTCCTCGGCGCGGTCGAAGACAGAGAAAAACTTCCGGACCAGAAGAAACTTCTATAGGTACCTGCGATTCTAGGGTCTATCCTTGCCGCGCGTCCCGTCGTGGAAATCGCGGTGCAAGCGGTGGGCAGGGGATTCAACGCCTGGGGATGAGCCAGTTGGTGGCGGGCCTAACCCACGAGGTTTTCCGTCCTCGAACTTGCGGAAGTAATCCAGAGCCAGCTCTACTTTAGAACTTCCATGTCTGGGTTGGGGGTCAGACTTTCAACTCTTGACAATCTCTCCGTCTTCTGTAGTATTTAGTCCGCGATGGCTCGCCGTCCCCGAGTTCACGCCCGCGGTCTTCTCTACCTCGTCATTGTCCGGGGCAATCAGAGACAGAAGACCTTTGGGGATCACCGTGACTACCAAGCCTATCTCGAGCGACTCGCCCGATACCAGAGAAAGTTTGGCGTGACGATTTACGGGTACTGCCTGATGCCCAACCACGTGCATCTGCTTCTCGAGGTGGCAACCGAACCCCTGTCCAAATTCATACAGGGGCTCCAGCAATCCTATACCCAGTACTTCAACCGCCGCCACAACAAAGTGGGACATCTATTTCAAGGACGCTATCATGCGATCGTCTGCGATAAGGACGAATATTTACTTACCTTGGTGCGCTACATTCATTTGAATCCCGTGCGGGCTAAGATGGTTAACAGACCGGAGCAGTTTTCCTACAGTGGTCACGCAGAGTATTGCGGTAGCAAGAGAGCAGAAATCATTGATCCCTCCTTAGTCCTAGAGCTGCTTGGGGGAAGGAAGGCCTACCAGAGATTTGTTCTCGATGGGATCGGGGAAGGACACAAAGAAGAGTACTACGAGGTCGAAGACCAGCGGTTTTTGGGTGAGGAGGGATTTGGCGACAGGATAAAAACCGACTTGGCCACGGAGGAAGATTTTTCCCGGCCAAGAAAGCCACTCAGCACGATGCTCGGTGCATTGGCGAAAGGAATGGGGATGGATCCCGCGGTGTTGGGCGGGGCGGATCGGAGTTGGGCGGTTTCACGGGCAAGAGCGATTGTCGGGTACGTCTTAGTGCGTCGGCTTGGGTATCGGCTGACTGAAGCGGCGAAGAGTTTAGGCAGAGATATGGCTACGGTGAGTTCGTCGATGTCGAGGCTCGCGGAACGGATCCAAGGAGATAAACAGTTGCAAAAGGAAATCGATCGATTGGTAAAGATTGTCATGAATTAAAAGTCTGACCCCGCGCCCTGGGGCCACATTATTCAACGATCAGCCGGATCGTGAACGGGAAGGTAGCGGCGCAAGTCTAAAGACCTGACCTCGATGGCTGACCCCCGATGGTCGGGCGGATAAGCTTTTGCCGCCCTCAGCTTCGCGTGCCCTCCACCTCTACCGGGTTGATCCGGGAGTCCTCGTTACCCCAGATGTTCCCAGATTGAATCTTGATGCCGAGCAGCATGACTCCGTAAAGCACCAAACTGATGCCGATCATCTCGAGCAACTCTTCGCTGGCTGTCGTCCAAAAAAAGCGTTCATCGACAGCGATTCTGACCAGGTAGTGACTCAGTGTTTCCAATCCAATCCCGCCCATTCCGAAGATCACGACGCCAAGCGCGGCAAGAGTCGCTTCGTATCGACAGTTGCGCCAGATAAAACGAACAAAACGATAGCTTGCCAATAGGAATCCCGCCGCAATGATAACGTAGAGCATCATCCACGTCATGAACTCTTCCGGAAGGACCCGCCGAACATTCAATCTTTTGGCGGAGTCGATAATCTTTTCGTGTATGGCCGCAGCTTCGTCCATGGACAGGAACAGAAATCCGAGGCCCAGGACGAGCAGATAGAATCTCAACTGTTTGACTGTACGCGCTTGCGCAATCAGCAGCAGTCCCACCGCAAACAGCTGCAGGGACGAAAACCAGGTTGGTATTGAGACCTCGCGCTGGACGTCCAGCAACTGCGCAATAGGACCCCAGCGTACATGCGGAGCGATAATGTGTGTCACGGCATAGACGCCGAAAAAAAAGACGTGCAACCCGAGCAGAAAACAAAGCACACGCTTTGCGTCAGCTGCCGAGTAGCAGATCTGAAACGCGCCATCCGGGCATTTAAGGTTTCCTAAATCCATCAACTAGCGAGACTCCTCTAAGACGAAATACCCCACCAGGCCTTGCATTTGGAGCAAAGGGCCGCCGTCACAAACCCCGGTAGCCCATCTTATGCATGAGCTGGATCAACTTGAAACCAAAAACAAGTAGTTTTTTGCAAAATGCTACCTGAAAACTACGGAGCTTAGCGAAAAAGGATCTTTAGAGGCGTTTAGAACCAGCCATTCTACAGTTTTGATGCCTTTTCTTTCTCTAAAGCCATCGATTTGACTTGCTTGAGGTCCACTTTGCCGGAGCCTAGCATCGGGATCGTGTCGATCCGGTAGAGGTTTTCCCGTTTCGGAATCCAAAGCTTGGGCAGGCTGGTTTGGTTTAGTTTCTCACACAGCTCGCTCGGAGAAATTTCCGGATTGGTGTAAAACGCGACCAGGCGCTCGCCCTTTTGCTCGTCGGGAACCGCGCTGACCGCGCAGCCGTGATCGCCGATAATCTCGCTGATCGTTTCCTCGAGTTTTAGGTGCGGGACCATTTCACCGCCGATCTTGCTGAAGCGGGACAGGCGGTCGGTAATGCTGATAAATCCATCTTCATCGATGCACGCCATATCGCCCGTCACATACCACTCGCCGCGGAAAACCTCAGCGTTTTTTTCGGGTTGTCCGATGTAGCCGAGCATCCGGTTCGGGCCTTTAACTAAGAG
>JBOHVR010000316.1:0-3912 GCA_050735755.1 Binatia bacterium | reverse complement strand
TTTATCTCGGGTTCGATTTCCAAGACGGTCAATGTCCCGAGCGATATTACCGTGGAAGAGATCATGCAGGCTTACATCGAGGCATGGAAGCTGGGTCTCAAGGCGGTGGCCATCTACCGCGACGGCTCCAAGCGGACGCAGCCGTTGAACACGTCGAACAAAGAAGAGGTAAAACCGTCCAAATCCGAGCCCAGAGAAATGAGGCCGCTGCGGCGCAAACTCCCGGATGAGAGACGGTCGATTACGCACAAGTTCGACATTGCCGGCCACGAGGGCTACATCACAGCCGGCATGTACGATGACGGACAGCCGGGCGAGATTTTTATCACGATGTCCAAGGAGGGTTCGACGATTTCGGGGCTCATGGATTCGTTCGCGACCGCGGTTTCCATGGCGCTCCAGTACGGCGTGCCGCTCAAGGTCCTCGTGGATAAATTCAGCCACATGCGTTTTGAGCCGGCGGGGTTTACTAAGAATCCCGATGTGCCGTTTGCGAAGTCGATCATGGACTACATTTTTCGCTGGCTGGCGACGAAGTTCCTGGATGGGAAGTCACAAGAAGAAGTCGGCGTGGTGGTGCGGGAAACCGCGGTTTCCTATGGAGGCGGGGAGCTGCCCGGCCCGCGCGGCGGCGCTCCGGTTGAGTCGATCAGCAATGTGACGAGCTTGTTTCAGCAAGACGCGCCGCCCTGTCCGGATTGCGGCGCAATCATGATCCGTAACGGCGCCTGCTATAAGTGCCTGAACTGTGGCGCCGTGAGCGGCTGCTCATGATTTAAGCATGCATGAGGGCGAGGTCGCGAGTCTCCATGCGTAGACTAGTTGACCTGCTAACGTTCTGTTCTTGCTGCGGCGCGTATTGGATTCACCGGTCAGGATTGAATGATCTACGACTGATCCACTATTTGCAAGCGGCAGGTCGCTGGCTCGGTAAGGCAGAGGACGGTCAGCGATCAAAGTAAGAGCACTGTTAAGCTGTTAGCATGAACCGCCTGGAAGGTGCCCTCCGGCGTCAACCAGGCGGTTCGTTTTTTGTGGAGTAGCTTGCCTTTTATGAACACCCGGAGCCATTCATCGATCTGTTTCTTGAACTCATTTTTGTCCATGAAACTTTCGATCTGCATGGCGCCGAAGAAATGGCCGATGCCTTTACCCACCTTGCGCGGCGCCAATGGATCCCAATTGGCGCCGGTTAATTAAAACGCAACACACGTATCGATTGCCGCCAGAGCAAAGGAGTCGGCTACGCTCTATGCCTACCCCTAGGGGATGATGACGAATGATCTGCCCCGGTGTCAATCCGCAATGCGGACGATTTACCGGCCGCGCGAGTGATCTAGCTTTCTTGGCAAAAGCGACCCCAGCAAGCGCATCGACTTGGCTTTCAATCTGGGTAGTTCTTGAGAAAGTCGTTCACTAAGAGTTTTCAGCGGATTCGGATCAGGGATCGGCTTGCAGCAGGCCTTTCTGTTTCTCTCGCGCTCCTCTTCAGCTTTCCAGGCTTCATCCCAGCTGATGTGGAGTCTTCTTTTTCTATCGTCTCCCAATTTCGCACCTCACGAGAGTATTCTAAAAGTGTTTTCCTCTAATTCAAGACACCCCCCTTCAAAAGAGTTTTTAGAAAACGACAATGGCGCTAATCGAGCCACCGCTGGGCCGGAGATGACAGCGTGATGCCCCAGAGCAGCCTAGCCTTTGCTCTCTCGGCTTGGCAGATCGGACTTACAACAGAGCGGATCGCCCCGCCACGCGAAAGCGGCTGAGAACTGGCGATTCAGTCCAATATTTGGGACATCACGAGAGAACATCAAGCCGCGCATCCTCGCTTGACAACTCCCGAGTGTGTGATACGGATGCGGCCGTTAGCCTCCGATGGTATTCTCTCGGGGAGGGTAGACGGTAACGGTTTCAGAGTTAACAAAAGGAGGGTAGGACGATGATTCAAACTATTGGCCTTTACCATATCGGTATTCCAGTGGACGACCTCGATCGCGCCGAGGCTTTTTACACCAAGATTCTGGGCATGCAGGCGGGTGGGAGAGGGGGCGAAGGCGGCGCAAGACTGTCGCGTTTAAAATGTGGGGATGCCGATGTCGTACTCTTTCAACGGCCGCGACCGCTTGAGCGCAACACGCTGAACGAAGACGGCATCACGCACCAGGCGTTTGAGGTGGCGCCGGAGACATTTGACCAAGCGATAGAATTGTTAAAGAGCCAGAACCTCTATCACGAAGGACCCGTCGTTCGTGCGAGCGGCCGAGCAGTCTATTTCTTTGACTCGGAGGGTAACTACCAACAGCTCCACTGCTCAAATAAATGAACGCTGGCTGGATCGCTTCGCTCCGTCAACGCGATTCCTCTTTCGGTTGCGGTGGACTCACTTCCAGCAGCGGCGGGCGAAGGGCGCTTCCTGCCATCCCGCTTTGCGCGCGGCAGCGAGCAACGTCTCGGTCGCACGCTTGTCTTTGCTTATCACGCCATGCAATTGAAAGGGGAAACGGTAGGTTGCTTCGAAGCTCTTGCTGGCTTGCGAAAGCGCCACGGTCGGATCGCCCGGGGGGCGGGATTTTCTTCTCTGAAGCTCCTGGTGTCTTTCATTCATCGTTGACAGTCGGCGCGTCCCGCTATAGGAAGAACACGTTCTGTAAGAGCGACCGGAGGAGATATGGAAAAGGACATGACTTTAGAAGAGCTACGCATCCGGGCGGGGGAAACCGGTTTGAAGATATCCGACGCCGAGCTGGAGCGTTTGCTTCCAGCGCTGAGGCGCTCGCGCGCGCAGGCGGCCCAGCTCCGGGAACTGATTTCCGACGGCGTGGAGCCGGCGCCTGTCTTTGCCGTGGTAAGGCGCGCAGGAGACTAGAGATATGGCGGCCGGGGATCTTTATTACCTCACGATTAAAGAGGCCGCGAACGGACTTCGTCGCCGCGAGTATTCACCTGCGGATCTTGTCCAGGCGTGTTTGCAAAGAATCGATGCTGTTGACCGCAAGATCCATAGTTTTATCACCGTGACGGAAAATCTCGCTCTACAGCAGGCACGCCAGGCAGAGAAAGAGCTCCGGTCTGGCATGGATCGCGGACCCCTCCACGGTATCCCGATTGCTCTGAAAGATTTGTACATGACCAAAGGGATCCGCACGACGTGTCATTCCCGCGTCTTGGAGAATTGGGTACCGGACCAGGACGCAACGGTGGTGACCAAATTGGCGGCGGCAGGGGCAGTGTTGCTCGGGAAACTGGGTATGCATGAGTTTGCGTTTGGCGGCCCCGCGCTTGACGCTCCGTTTCCCGCGGTTCGCAATCCTTGGAACGTCGATCATATTCCGGGGGGATCGAGCAGTGGCTCGGGCGCTGCTCTCGCTGCCGGACTGTGCCTTGGTTCGCTGGGATCCGACACCGGCGGCTCTATCCGAGGTCCGGCGTCGCACTGCGGGATCGTAGGGATCAAGCCGACGTACGGCAGAGTCAGCCGGTATGGCGTGGTCCCGTTGAGCTGGTCGCTGGATCACACAGGACCTATGGCGCGGGCGGTGGAAGACTGCGCGCTCCTGCTGCAAACCATTGCCGGTTACGACGCGAACGATCCGGCTTCCGCGGACGTTCGGACGCCGGATTTTCGCGCCGGCTTAGGTGGAAACATTCGCGGGATCCGCATTGGTGTCCCGCGCGCCGGCTGGTTCGACGACATCGAAGGTGCGCATGAGGAGACGCGAGCGGTTTTTGAAGAGGCGCTCAATACCTGCGCCGGTCTGGGCGCAGCGCTGGTCGAACTCGATGGGCGTCCCTTCGCGCTGGCGCGCAAGGCCAATCAGACCCTGCTGGTTTGTGAAGCTTACGCGTACCATGAGAGAAGGTTGCAGCAAGCACCCGAGCTCTTTGGAACCTCCGTGCGCCGGCGCATTCTAGAAG
>JBOHVR010000315.1:0-3328 GCA_050735755.1 Binatia bacterium | reverse complement strand
GAGCAGGCGCTTCGGCGTCTCGTCGACCTGGCCTATCGGGAGGCGGGGCTTACTCCCGAAGACGTAGACACCGGCGCGATCATTTTGACCGGTGAGGCGATCCGCAGGGACAACGCGCGCGCGATCGCGGATCTTTTCGCCGCGCAACGCGGGAACTTCGTCTGTGCCAGCGCGGGACATAACTTCGAGGCGCTGCTTGCCGCGCACGGATCCGGCGCAGTCGCGCTCTCGGCGGAGCGGGAATGCCGCGTCCTCAACCTGGACATCGGCGGCGGCACCACGAAACTGGCGATTGCCGAACGCGGGCGCGTCCTCAGCACCGCTGCGTTTCATATCGGTGGCCGGCTGCTGGCTACTGACGGCGCCGGTGTAATCACAATTTTGGAGCCCGGCGGCCAGGCATTGGCCCGCCAAGCCGGATTCGAATGGCAGGTCGGCGAGCGCGTGGCAACCGAGCATCTAGACCGGCTGGCGGACCACATGGCCCGCGCCGTGCTCAGCCTCGCGCAAGAGGAGAAGTCCGTGCGCGAGCTTGAACAACTCTGGCTAACGCCACCGCCAAGCGGCGTGAAGAGCTATGATGCGGTGGTTTTTTCGGGTGGGGTCGGCGAATACGTTTACGGCAAGGAGTCCAGGTTGTTTGGCGACTTGGGCGCGCCGCTGGGTAAGGCGCTCCGGCGTCACATCAGTAACGGCGCGCTCGCCTGGCCGCTCGCGCATGCCCGTGAATGCATTCGCGCCACGGTCATGGGCGCCGCGCAACACACGATTCAGGTGAGCGGCAACACGATTTACCGGTCCAGCGACGATCTTCTTCCCCGCAAAAATCTGCAGGTGCTGCGGCCGGTCGTGGACTTGAGCCAAGACATCGACACCCCGGCGCTCGCGCAGAGCATCCTGGGTCACTTTAAAGGCTTCGATTTAGAAGAAGGAGAAGCGGACGTGGCCCTGGTATTCCGTTGGGGCGGGCCTCCGGCAGCGATTCGTATCGCCGCGTTCTGCCGCGGACTGATGGAGGGCCTGCCGGGGACTTTGGAAAGCGGCCGGCCCATTTATCTGGTCTTCGACCACGATCTGGCGGGACTGGTGGGCACCATACTTAAAGAGGAGTTCGGACTCAAAAACGATATTCTTGCCATCGACGGAGTCATCCTCCGCGACTTCGACTTCATTGACTTGGGCAAGGTCCTGGAGCCGTCCGGCACCGTACCTGTTACCATCAAGTCATTAGTCTTCCACTTGTAGAGATCGGGCCCCGTTTGTGAAACCCGTTTGAAAAAGTCCGCAAGGGTTAAATCCGCCTTGAGAGGGAGTCTGTCATGCCGGCTATTTCGCGCCGCCTTCGATTCCAGCTTAACCACCTTGGTGTCGATCGGTCCTTGAGCCTTATCGCGGGGGCAAAGGCCCCGAAGCCCCGAGCTTGTTGAATAGTTCGATAGCCTCCGACTCCCGCGGAAGTTCTCTGATGGCTTTCTCGAGAGCTTCCGGCATCACCGGCGTCGGATCATCTCCTACGAGTTTTCTATATGCGGCGGCGAACTCGGGATCGCGAAGCGTCTTTCGCATCGCTTCGCGGAGAATCTCGATCCGCTCTTTGGGTGTTCCGGGAGGGAGAAAGAAGCTCTGGCCGGAGAACCGGAAGGCCCGAAACATTTCTAGAATCTTTCTCTCTCCAGCAGACTTCGCCAGGCTCTCGAGCTCCGGTAGATGAGCAAAACGCGGAGTTTTTCTTCCTTTGGGAATCTCGATGCCGGCGTGGACATCCACCAGGCCTTTTTCAATCCACTCCGGAGATCGCCGGATCATGGTTTCTGCTGTGCCCACTCTAGCATCGATCTCACCCCGCATCAGCGCAAGATCAATTTCTGGACCGCTGAAGCCGGTGACGAATGTCGCGCCTTTGATTCCGATCACGTACGCGAAGAGCCGGCCCGTGATGTAAATAGGGTGGCCGACCGATTGGGCGCCAATGCGCACATTGGGAGCGGAGCGCAACTTTTCCAAATCGGTCAGCTTGGCCTCCCTATTGGTGAGAAACAGATAATGATTGGCGCTGTCGGGCGTGCCCAGATAAATGAACTTGTCAATGTCGTATTGAACCCCGGTCTCACCCAGGATGGCATTGGCCACCAGGGCGGCGCCCATGCTGCCAATCTCTAGCCCGTCAGGTCGCGCCTTGCCATAAATATGGTTTGCTGCCTGCCGGCCTCCGCCGGCCTGCATGTACTGCATCAGGATCGTCGGGTTGCCCGGAATATGTTTGCGCAGCAAAGAAATAACCGCCTTGGTTCTCAAGTCTGCTGATCCTCCCGGAGGACCGCCCAAAACAACGGAAATTGTTTTGCCTTGATAAAACGGGGCCTGCGGGAATGCTGCGTCAATGCCCAGTGCAAGGTAAGAGAGCAGACCAAATAAAATGACTTTCATGCTACTCATGCTTCTTTGCGATGCGCACATTTACACCAGTCCGGGCTGCTTGAATTTTGGGTGTCTTAATACGAAAGATCACTAACGGTCAATAGGCTGCGGTGGAGAGCCCCAATGAAATCTTCGAGCGCGGGCTCCCCTCTCTGTTACCATCCTGTTACCATGAGGGAGTGTGATTGCCGTGTCCCGTCCCGTCCCACACGTGAATTAAAAATCTTTTTTTCGGGACGTTTGTACAAACCGCCGGAATAATCTCTGGCTAATTACGTCCGCTGATTTTGGCACGCCGCTTGCGGTTAAAAATTACGCGCCGCCGTGCTGCCGGAAGGCGAGCGCCAAAAATCAACCGATCATCAAGGGAGGTCAGTTATGGTCACAAATGGAGAACAGCTCGTTTATTTCTTCGCCGGATTGGGAGTGGGAGTTATCATCGGCATGTTGTTCGCTCCTCGGTCGGGTCAGGAGGCACGCGAGTACATCCGCGAGCGGGCTCAGGAGGGAGGAGAATATTTGAAGCGGCAGACCGGTGAACTGCGCAACACCGCCGGCGACATGCTCGAAAAGGGCAAGGAATACGTCGGTCATCAAAGCGCTGAGGCAGCCGAGCCCGTCGGGTGAGAGATAGTCTCGAGAAAGCTAGGCTTTTGCTTCGCTCACGGCGGCGAGCAATTCCTGGACCGTCGGCCGATCCGCCGGATCGTGACTGCGGCGCGCAAATAAAATCTTTCCCGTTCCATCGACGATGAAGTCTCCGCCCGATTGGCGATAATCGTCGCGGCCATAACTCTCGATCTTTCTGCCTTGCAACAGTACACCGGCATAGAATTTGAGCGTGGACGGCGAAAAGACGCGGCGCCAGGGCAAGCGTTCAAGCTCAAAGTACCTGTAGGCGGCACGCTCA
>JBOHVR010000314.1:0-3380 GCA_050735755.1 Binatia bacterium | reverse complement strand
GGATATCGACCTGGCCGTTGAAAGAGGTGAAGTCGTATGCCGAGCGTTCACCATAACCGCTTTTTTTGCGCGCGAGCCCTTTATTTCGTGGCGCAAAAAGAACTTTGTTCGAACTCTGATCCAAACCGGAGTTAAGCGCGACGAGAGACTGAAAGAAGTCCCGACCATCTACGAATATATGGATAAGTACAAAACCCCGGATACCGCAAGGCGTCTGGCGAAGGTGACTCTGGCTGCCGGTGATTTCGGGAGGCCGCTACTCTTTCCTCCGGGTGTCGGCGCCGACAAGGTCAAGATTTTGCGCGACGCGTTTGATAAAGCCCTCAAGGATCCGGCGCTTTTGGCCGCGGCGGAAAAACGAAAGCTCGAGATCGATCCAACTAGCGGCGCGGAACTGGAATCCCTGGCCAAGGATGTCATCGACACGCCGCCAGACGTTGTCGCGAAAATGGCGAAGATGTTGGGCAAGTAAGACTCGTGCCCGTGTTCGTGGCACGTGTTCGTGAGCGACTGAGCCGACCACGAGCACAAATCTGAGTGAATGCGTTCCGCAAGAGAGAGTTAAGATTCTGCGGGAAGCGTTCGCGAAGGCCGTTAAGGATCCGGCCTTTGTCGACGAGGCCAAAAGAAGAAGCTCAATGTGGATCCAACTCTCGGGGAAGAGCTGGAGTCTCTGGCCAAGGAGAGCATTGCTCAATCTCAAGAAGTTAAGGAGAGAATGAAAAAGCTCTTGGGCCAGTGAGCGAACTGACCAAATAAACCCGACGAGTTCAGAGTTCTTAAAACTACCAGGAGGGATCTATGAAGACCATAGGGGCGCTTTTAGTCCTCCTCGTGTCGAGCTCAAATCTTTGGGCGCAGACCCCATTCTATCAGGGCAAAACCATTACGGTTGTCGTCGGCTATCTTGTGGGTGATGGCTATGACAATTGGGCGCGGCTGGTCGCGGCGCACATAATCAAGCATATTCCGGGCAACCCCAGTACCATCATTCAAAACATGCCCGGCGCCGGGTCCATGATTGCGGCGAATTATGTTTATAACGTCGCCAAGCCTGACGGATTGACTCTCGGCTCCATCGGCCCGTCTTTGTATCTCGATCAGGTCACGGGGAAAAAGGAGGTTCAGTTCGACTGGGCGAAATTTACCTGGATCGGTTCTACGGAGAAAACACCCTGGTTGCTGTATATGCGAACCGATACTCCCTATAAGACCATCGAAGATATTCGCAAGGCCACAGACCCACCTAAGTGTTCCACTACGGGAACGGGAACGAGCGGTCACTTTGTGCCGAAGCTTCTCGAGGAAGCCGTCGGGGCGAAATTTAATTTGGTCAGCGGTTATAAAGGGGGAGGCGAGCAGGACCTGGCGCTGGAGCGAGGTGAAGTACAGTGCCGGGCGCTAAGCATTCCGACCTTCTTTTCCCGCGAGCCGTTCGGCACATGGCGCAAGACCCATTTGGTTCGTCTATTAGTTCAAACCGGTCGAAGCCGGGATCCCAGGGCGCCGGACGTGCCGACCATTCATGAGGTGATGAAGCAGTACAAAACTCCGGAAACGACGCAAAGGTTTGTGGTTGCTGTCTTGGCTTCCGGCGATCTGGGCCGGCCGTTCATCGCGCCTCCGGGTGTCGCTAACGAACGGGTCAAGATTCTCAGAGAAGCCTTTATGAAAACGATGAAAGATCCCGCGTTCTTGGACGATGTCAAGAAGAAAAAACTCGCGGCGGATCCAGTTCCCGGGGACGAACTCGAGATCATGGCCAAGGAGATCGTGTCACAACCGCCGGAGATCGCCGGCAGGATGAAGAAAATACTCGGCCAGTGAGTCGGGCAAAAAGCAGGAAGTGAAAGACGATTCATGAGACCGTCAACTTCAAGAATTCAGACAGAGACGGAGGGGGTCAGAAATCGTCGCTATCCCTTTCTGTCTCGATCTCGGTTTCGGTTTCTATCTCTCTGCAGCTCCGTTTCGGCGCTGGCGCCGTTATCAGGGGAAGACCTGCACCATGATTGTGGGAAGCACAGCCGGCAGCGCGTATGATTTGTATGCGCGTGGCCGCGCAATAACATGAGCAAGCGCGTTGCGGGAAATCCGAGCCGGGGCCACAGCGGGGTTCGAGTATTCCCAGGCGCTTCGTAGGGCTGTCTCGTGTAACTGCAAGATCTCGTTGACGACATAGTTGAAATAGGGTATGAGGTCCGCCTGTCTCACGGCAGTTTAACTCTCGCAGAGGCCGGTGCCCGTAGGAAAAGAGGCCAAGTTGATCGACTGCGAAAGGAATAAAGAATGCTTGAAGCGTTCGTACTAGGCTTTTGGAAAGTCTTGGCCTGGCCGGCTTTTGGTTATTTGTTGATCGGCGTCGCGGTCGGCTTCATGGTTGGGCTTCTTCCGGGTTTGGGCGGTCTTTCGACCTTGGCATTGATGCTCCCATTCTCTTACACGATCAAGACTCCGATCGAAGCCTTCTGCTTTCTCCTGGGCATGCTTGCGGTCACGGGTACGACGGGCGATATCACCTCGATCCTCTTCGGGATTCCCGGGGAAGGGTCGGCGGCAGCGTTGATCCTTGACGGCTATCCCATGTCCAAGAACGGCGAAGCCGGCAGGGCTTTAGGGGCCGCCATCACAAGCTCCGTCGTCGGATCCGTCATTGGAGCTACGGCTCTTTTGGTCTCTATTCCTATTATGCGACCGCTAGTCCTTCTTTTCGGTTCCCCCGAACTTTTTGTTATCGCCATTATGGGGGTCACTTTTATTGGCACGCTTGCGGGTTCGTCTTTGCTGAAGGGGCTCTTGGCCGGAGGAGTGGGTCTCATGCTCGCGGCCATCGGCGTCGATCCACAGACCGGCTCCTTGCGCTATACGTTTGGCACACTGTATCTATGGGACCGCTTGGATATTATCCCGGTTGTCGTCGGGCTCTTCGCCATTCCCGAAATCGTCGATCTGGCGGTTAGAGGAACCAGCATCGCTAGCCAGAAGGCGACAAAACTGACGGGCGTAATGGAAGGCGTCAAGGACACTTTCCGCCATTTCTGGTTGGTATTTCGCTGCAGCATGATTGGGGTCTATTTCGGCGTGCTGCCGGTTTTGGGCGCTGGCGTCGCCCAATGGATTTCCTATGGGCACGCGGTGCAGGGGCTGAAAAAAGGCGAGGCAGGAAAAGGAGCGATCGAGGGTGTCTTAGGTCCCGGCGCTTCCAACAATTCGACGCGCGGCGGAGATCTTATTCCCACGATCGCATTCGGCATCCCCGGTAGCGGCTCCATGGCTTTGCTTCTCGGCGCGCTGCTTATCGTTGGACTCAACCCGGGGCCGGAGATGCTCAAGCAACATCTCGACGTGACGTTTTCTATGGTATGGGTCTTGATCATCGC
>JBOHVR010000313.1:0-7792 GCA_050735755.1 Binatia bacterium | reverse complement strand
AGATTGCGAATATTGCGCCGGACCAAACGCTCAACGGCATGCTCGAAAGCGGCGCAATCGACGCGCTGATCTCAGCGCGCAGCCCGTCCTGCTTTGTCACAGGCGTTCCCGGAATTCGCCGCCTCTTTCCGAACTATAAAGAAGTGGAGGTGGACTATTACCGGAGAACCAAGATTTTTCCGATCATGCATGTCATCGTTCTGCGCCGAGAAATCCATGAGCGCCATCCATGGGTTGCGCGGAGCCTGTACAAAGCATTCTGCGAGGCGAAGGAAAAGTGTTTCCAGGCCCTGCGCATCTCCAACACGCTGGCCTATACTTTGCCGTGGCTATTTGCCGATGTGGAAGAGCTGCGAACGGTCTTTGGCGCCGACTGGTGGCCCTACGGCATCGAAGCCAATCGGCACACCTTGGAGAAGTTTATTGAGTATAGTTATGCCCAGGGTTTGCTGGAAAAAAAACTAACCCTTGAAGATCTTTTTCCTGCGAGTCTAGTCGGGGAGTTCAAGATTTAACTGGCGCCGAAAAACTATGCTTTCCACTCTAGAGCGGGACGCGGGATTATGAATCCTGGAAAGACGTTGCGGAGGTCGGTCGAACCCAGATGCCGGGTGAGAGCGTCTCCACAAACGGCGCGAAAATCGGTCGCGAGCGCCAGGTCGCGCGCCCCGCGTACAAGAGTTCGGCCTGCAGTCCCGGCCAGGCCTTAAGGTTGTTGTTCCCGTTGACGCTGCTCTAACCTCTCCTTGAGTTTTTGGCGCAAAGCTCTTTTTTCCTCGGGTCCGAGCGAGCCCTTTTTTTTGAGTTTCTCGCGCAGCTCGCTGCGCTCTTCGGGAGACAAGGCGCGTAGCTGCTCGAAACGGCGGCGCAAGATCTCGCGTTTCTCCGGCGGCAGCTCGCGCCAGCGCTGCCAGCGGGCGCGCAAACGCTCCTTCTGTTCGGGCGGCAGCTTGCGCCATCGTTCGAAATTGCCGCGGATTCTTTTTTTCTCCTCCGGTGGCAGGCGGCGCCACGTCTCGGCTCTTTTTTGCAGCTCCGTTTTTTCTTCTGCCGGGAGAGACTTCCAACGCTCGTAGCGTTCTCTGAGTTCCTGCTTTTCCTGCGGGGCCAGCCGCTGCCAGCGCTCCAAGGCTGTGTGCTCATCCCGGGCGCGGGATTCCTGCGGCGTCCGTTGCCCCCACGCTGGAGCGGCGAGCGCGCAGAGCAGCAATAAAATCCATCGGCCGGGTCGGTGTTTCACTTTGTCGTTCCCTTGCTTATGCCAGAAGTATCTTTGATCGAAGCTGTGGCGGCGCGCTCTATTTCCGGTTCGATGCGCGCGAGGTCACGCATGATCTACAAGTTTTTGATCATCTCGCGCTGTTGCAGAGCTAGGCTTAATCCCTGTTGGTCGGGCCTTTCCTGCTTGATGGCAGCGAGAGAGGGAGCCGAAACAGAAGCAGGCGAGCGCGACCCACCGGATTGTTCTCGCAATGTCCGCTTTAGACTGTGCCGTTGACAATGCCGGCGTCCTCAATCAGATCCATCGAATCGAGAATGTCCATCGCGGTGAAAAACTCCAAGTTTTCTGCCAGCGGAAGGACTTCAAGCAGGGCCTCTTGTGCCGGCGGAGTATCGGGTCTCTGCCAGTGGTCCCAAGTCACGGTTAGGCCCACTGCCAGCAATAGGGTTAAAGCTGTGGCCAGGGCCGGAACCGGCCAGGGACTAAAAAAGGAGGGGAAAATCCTGTGCCAAAACCTTTGGGACCGCGCACCCGCTAGTTTTCCTCTCATTTCCCGGGAATAGCTCTGCCAGAACGCTTCGGGGGGTTGATCGGATTTTAGGGTCAACGGTAGGAGCAAGCGCAGGTCATCCAAAAAACCTTGGCAGGCACCGCAAGACTGCAAATGGCGCTCGAGCCGTTCACGCTCGGATGGGGCGCTCTCGGTATAGTAGTAGAGAACCAGATCCTGCTCGTAATCTTTGCAAGCCGGTCTTACATCTCTAGGCATAGTCGAGCTCCTATACGGCTCCTGCCAACTTCTGGCGCAGGGCGGCCACAGCGCGGTGCAGGTGAACCTTGACCGTGCCTTCGGCGCTGCGCATGACCTTGGCGATCTCTCTAATCGAAAGACCTTGGTGGTTACGCAAGAGAAAAACGGTACGCTGCTTCGCGGGAAGCGATGCTAACACACGCCCGACGAGGCTCGTCATCTGTTGAGCGGCGGCTTCGTGATCGGGCATCGAAGACTCGTCGGCGATCTCTCTGGTTTTGCCCTCCGAATTCTCGTCTAGAGATGCCCAGGCGACTCTGCTTTTGCGCCGTTTGTGGTCAACGCACAGGTTGACCAGGATGCGGTAAAACCAGGTATAGAAAGTCGAGCGCAGGTCGAACGATTTAAGATGCGCGAACGCACGCAGAAACGCTTCCTGAGAGAGATCTTTGGCCTCCTCCCGGTCGCGGGTGAAATCGAATGCGATCCGGTAGGCCTTCCTTTTATATCGTTCAACCAGCATTTCAAATGCTTCGGCTTCGCCTTTTTGCGCCCTTATAACCAGTTCTTCATCGCCAAACTCTGCGTCTGCGGTGGGCAACATGGAAATTCGGTTCGCCTCTTTCAGGTCCGGGGATAAATGATGAACAGTGGGAGCTGAGCTTTCAAGAGCAAGCGAACGGATACCAACCTGACGGTTCCATTGCGAGCTCATTGCCCCGGGTCCGCGCCGGCGTTTCGGAGTGCGGTCTCGTTCCGACTCAGAACTTGGCGAGCCTGATGGAGACTCCTTTCCAATGTCCGCAGCGTCTTTTCGCAATTCTTGCCGGTTAGACGCGGCGATGTAAAAAGGGTTTACCACTTTCTATCTATCTAGGTGAAGGAGAAGGGCCCCCATTCCGCGAGATCAGCACAAGCGGCCGAGTCAAGACGCGAATTTTGACTTGAAGATGGGGGACTCTGTTGCTAGCTTGTTGCTCTGCTTGGATTTTCTACAACGGCGCGTCAGCAGTCGATCAGTTGGGCAAATCCTCGGTGGTGCCAAGGATTTCAAGGAGGACTTCGTCATGAAGATGTTTGTGGCCGGGACGTGGGCTGATAAGCCACAAAAAATTGAGGTCAGGAACTCCTACGACAATTCCGTGATTGATACAGTTCCCAAGGCGGATGCAGGTGATGTGGATAAAGCCGTGAGCTTCGCCGAGCGCGGGGCCAAGGCGATGGCAAAGCTTTCCGGTTATGAGCGCTGGAAAATACTGCGCAGAGCCGCCGATATGATGGCGGCGCGCCATGAGGAACTCGGCCGGTTGATTTCGACCGAGGAGGGCAAGATCTTGACCGAGGGGCGCTTCGAAGCGAGCCGCGCGGTCGAAACGCTCATGGGTTCAGCGGAAGAGGCGAAGCGGATCCACGGAGAAACGATTCCGTTGGATGGCGATCCTGGAGGCGCGAAGAAATTAGGTTTCACTTTGCGCGTTCCGTGCGGGGTGGTAGCTGCAATCAGCCCGTTTAATTTTCCGCTCAACCTGGTCTGTCATAAGGTTGGTCCGGCGCTGGCGGCAGGGAATTCAGTGATTATTAAGCCCGCTACTGACACTCCACTTTCGGCCCTAAACCTTACGGCGATTCTGCTGGAGGCGGGGTTGCCGCCGGAAGGGATTCAGTGTGTGACGGGTTCAGGAGGGGAAATTGGTGGTCCCCTGATTGCCGATCGCCGAGTGCGCAAGATCACGTTCACCGGAAGCCGGGAAATCGGGGAGCGCATCTGCCGATTGGCGGGAATCAAGCGGGTAACCATGGAGTTGGGGTCGAACTGTCCCCTGATTGTGATGCCAGATGCGGACTTGGACAAGGTTGCCGCCGCCGTCGCGGCCACCGGCTATGCCAATGCTGGGCAGGTTTGTATTTCTACGCAGCGGGTGCTTACCGCGCACAAAATCTACGCCGACTTTTTGGACGCCTTGGCTCCGCGAGTCGAAGCGCTGACGACCGGCAGTCAGCTAGATGAGAAAACCAAAGTCGGGCCTATGGTGCGCGAGGCCGAAGCGAGAAAAGTGGAGGAAGTGGTGCAGGAAGCGGTGGGCGGTGGCGCGCGCGTGGTTGTGGGGGGCTTGCGGCGCGGAGCGATCTACGCACCGACCGTTGTCGCTGACGTGCGACCGGAAATGCGAATTTCTTGCGACGAGCTGTTTGGACCGGCGGTGGCGGTCACCTCGTTCGGTTCGATCGAGGAGGCGATTGCACTGGCCAACGATAGCGTTTACGGTCTGGCCGCAGGAATCTTTACTGAGAGCATCGAGTGGGCCATGAAGTTTGCGCGTGAAGTCGAGTCCGGCAATCTCCACGTTAATTGGGGTCCGCAGTGGCGCGCCGATCTCATGCCGTACGGCGGCGTAAAAGAGTCGGGCTTCGGCAAAGAAGGACCGCATTACGCCGTGGAGGAAATGACCGAACTCAAGATGGTGGTGTTTCATCTCAACGGGTGAGCCCAATGCGAGCGGACGAGCGAAAAAACGGCCAGCTCAGACCGATTGTGGTCACGCCGAGCTATATCAAAAGCGCGGATGGCTCGGCCTTGATCGAGGTGGGCGATACGAAGGTAATCTGCACCGCCAAACTCGAGGAAAAGGTCCCGCCGTTCTTGCGTAACAAGGGTAAGGGTTGGATCACGGCCGAATACGGAATGCTTCCGTCATCCTCGCAGGTGCGCATCCCGCGCGAGGCGACGCGCGGGAAAATCGGCGGGAGAACCCACGAGATACAACGATTGATCGGCCGAAGCCTAAGAGCGATTGCCGATCTTGAAAAGTTAGGAGAAAAGACGATTTGGGTTGACTGTGACGTGATCCAGGCGGATGGGGGAACACGAACAGCTTCGATCACAGGTTCTTATGTAGCGCTCCACGAGGCGATCCTGCGCCTGACGCAGCGTGGCGTCCTGGACGGGGACATTATCACAGACGCCGTTGCGGCGGTGAGTGTCGGCATTGTCAATGGAAAATTCCTCCTCGACCTCAACTATCAAGAAGACAGTCAAGCTCAAGTCGATATGAATTTTGTGATGACGGGAGCCGGAAAATTTGTCGAGGTGCAGGGAACCGCCGAAAGAAACCCTTTTACCAAGGCCGGGCTGGATCGACTAGCCGCGCTCGCGCAGCAGGGAATCCGAGAATTGATCAAGGTGCAAAAAGCAGCGCTCGCCACGATCTTGTAGAGATTTTCGTGTGGAACTTCTCGTTGGCACAACCAATTCCGGCAAGATGCGGGAGATCCAGACTTCTTTAGCGGATCTGAACATTACGCTCCTGTCGCTTGCCAGCCTTGTTTTGTCCCCCCGTATTGTTGAGGATGGAGACACTTATGAGGAGAACGCGCTGAAGAAGGCGCGCACCCTTGTCGAGTTTTCAAACAAGATGTCCCTGGCAGACGATTCAGGTCTTGAGGCCGAGGCGCTGGCGGGGGCGCCGGGCGTTCAGTCGGCGCGCTACGCGGGGGAACCGAGCAGCGACACGCGCAACAATGATAAACTGCTGCGCGCTTTGGCTGGAGTTCCACGTGAGCAAAGAAAAGCACGGTTTGTTTGTGTTTTAGCGCTATGTGCGCCGCCTTTGGCGCGGAGGAAAGAATGGATTTTTCGCGCCGAATGCGAGGGATGGATCGCGTTTGCACCGAAAGGCGACAAAGGATTTGGCTACGATCCGATTTTTTTCTATCCGCCTTTGGGCAAGACGTTTGCTGAGTTAGATCAAGAAACCAAGAGCCAGGTGAGTCATCGAGGCAACGCCTTGAAGAAGCTGCGCGAGAGGCTCCCGGAAATCCTAAATCAGGACATCAATTCTTGATTTCAGACCTTCCCCATGTAAAATGACTTGCGTGCAAGAACATAACGGGGCGTAGCGCAGCCTGGTAGCGCACCTGCCTTGGGCGCAGGGGGTCGGACGTTCAAATCGTCTCGCCCCGACCACTAGGTACAAGTAGAAGTAGGGGTTAGTGATTTAGAGAATGGAACGATTTGAAAGACTTGCTTTCAGTGGCTTGCTAAATCACTAACTTACTTCACGGAGGTGCTCTGGGGCGCCAGTAGCTCAGCTGGATAGAGCAACGGCCTTCTAAGCCGTAGGTCAGGGGTTCGAATCCCTTCTGGCGCGCCAATGTGACGAAAGTGCGGTGAGTGTAGCTCAAGTGGTTAGAGCACTGGACTGTGGCTCCAGGGGTTGAGGGTTCAAGTCCCTTCACTCACCCCAGTTTAAAGGCTGAAGATAGAGGATCGAGAGTCGAGGACCGCCATCTTCGATGCTCTTTTTTTGAAAGTCGGGCCGCTAGCTCAGTTGGTAGAGCAGCTGACTCTTAATCAGCGGGTCCGGAGTTCGAGTCTCCGGCGGCCCACCAAGTTCTCAGTGCGAGAGTGGCGGAACTGGCAGACGCACTAGACTTAGGATCTAGCGGGAAACCCGTGGGGGTTCGAATCCCCCCTCTCGCACCAACTGATCATAGACGCAGATGTTGTTTTCGGCTTCCGAGACGCCGTGAGATGCATGCTTACCGATGAAAGTCGACGTTGATATTGTAAATCCAGTTCAGCGCAAGATCCGGGTGGAACTTCCACCTGAGGTTGTGACCCGCGAGTTTTCTCATGTTTACGGAAGGATGGTCCAGCGCGCGCGCATTAAAGGGTTCCGTCCGGGCAAAGTCCCGCGCCAGGTGTTGGAAGGAATTTACGGCGATGAGGTGCGGGGCGAAGTGCTCACCCATCTGGTGGAAAGCTCGCTCAAGGAGGTTTTCCGTGAGCGGGGCTTGTCGGTGGTGTCGCGCCCTCAGGTCGACGCGGACGATTTAGCCGAGGGAAAATCCTTTGCCTTTTCCGCGGTCGTCGAGGTCAAGCCGAAAATCGAGATCCAAGATTACCTCAGTCTGGAATTAAACAAGGTTAAGATTCCGGTGACAGACCAGCAAGTGGATCAGGCTCTGGCGCGCTTGCAGGAGCAGCACGCCCGTTTAGAGCCGGTAGAGGAGAGCCGTGAAACGATAGAGGCGGGTGACTTCGTCCTGCTTGATTTTCTCGCCTCGATAGCAGGAAAACCCATTCCAGGAGGCAAGGCCGAGAACTATCTCTTGGAGATAGGAAGCCGAAGCGCGTTGCCCGATTTTGAAGACGCGCTGGTCGGATTGAAAAAGAATGTTCAGCAAACGATTCCAGTGACCTATCCTGAAGATTATCCCAATCGGGAATTAGCCGGCAAGGCCGCGATGTTTTCGGTGACCGTGCGGGAGATTAAAAGAAAGGTTCGGCCTGCCCTAGACGATGAGTTTGCTAGAGATGCGGGCGAGTCCGCAACCTTGGATGAGCTGCGTGGGAAAATTCGTCTTCGCCTCGAAGAGCAAATCAATGAATGGCAGAAGCGTCAGTTGAAAGAGGAGATCCTCAACAGGCTCGTGGACGCGCAGCCTTTTGACGTGCCGTCCGCGATGGTCGAGCGCCAAGTGCGGTACCTCATGGACCGACGTTCGAAAAGCGCCGCCGCACACGCCGAAGAGCGCCAGGATGCTTCCGCAGATGAGATACGCCGGGAACTGGAAAAACAGGCGCTGCAGCAGGTTAGAGGAATCCTGCTCGCGGAGAATATTGCCGAGCGAGAAAAAATTTCCGTAACCGACAGCGAAGTGCAACAGCGGATCGAAGAAACGGCGCGGTCGGCGGGAGGACAAGCAATCGCGTTGCGGAAGCTCTACAGCCAGGAAGAGGCCCGCGAAGAGCTGCGCGCACAGATGATCTTCGACCGCACGCTTGAGTTCCTGCTTGGGCACGCGAAGGTAACGGA
>JBOHVR010000312.1:0-12042 GCA_050735755.1 Binatia bacterium | reverse complement strand
CGATATTGACGTCTACAAGACTAATGTCGCCTGCCAGGTACGGTTTGTCCCCAATCTCGCTTTCCAAGTATTGGAGTTCCTGGAAAATAGTTTTGCGTGACTCGTCAATGACCTTCGGGTTACGCTCCCCTTCTTTCTTGATCATCTCCAGGCGCAGCGGCGTATACGCCTCCTGCAAGTGATTGATACCGTAATCGGTCAGCACCCGTGTTCGACCGCGCAGGTAGGGGTCTTTCGGCATGAACGGAGGATTGGGATATTGCTCGTCGAGATACTCGTTGATGATGCAGGATTCGAAGAGGATCTTGCCGTTATCATCGATCACGGGGACCTTGCCGTAAGGATTGAGCTTCAGAAACTCCGGCCGCTTCTGCTCCATCTTTTTCAAGTCGAGCGTGATCCGTTCATAACTCAGGCCCTTCTCGTGCAGAAGAATCTTTACTCTGTCGCTGTTTGATGACGGAATCGCGTCGTACAACTTAATCGCCATAGAGGGCCTCCTCGCTCATGAAAGTTGCATCTTTCTACCACCCGGTGCGGCAGACCGACAAGAGCGAACCCTGCTCACCATCAACTCCTTAGTGTTCCAGCTGTAAAGCCTTACCCTCGGCCTACTTGTAATCGCGAATAAACTGTGGGATGTACCGTCCAGCACAAAAAATTCGCCCGAGGATGTTTTATGGACGCCCCAAAAAAGGTTCACATTGGACTCCTGACGCCTCACAGCGCCGACAGGCCCCATTTCAGCGGCCTCCGCGGCCTTGTTCCCGAAGAAGTCGCGCTTACCATCGAGAGCCTCGGCCTTGCTCGAGATTCGGCTCTTGACGGCAGAACCGAAGCGGTCGTGCGCCGCGCGACCGAAATCGTGCGCGATCATAAAGTACAAGGCCTGATCATCACAGGCGCGCCGCTGACGATTCTCAACCCGGAAGTCGAGAAGAAACTTGCCGAGGCGGTCGCGATTCCCGTGACGACGGCGATTCGCGCAACCACAGCAGCGCTCCATGCCCTAAATGCAAAAAGGTTGATTCTCATGACTCCATTCGACAACGAAATGAATTCGCGGCTTCAAGGCCGGCTGGGCGAATCGGGGTTAACCGTGCTTTCCTGCCCTTCTCTCGAATATCTCGGCGCGCGCACTGGAGCGCACGTCGGCGCGGATGAGATCTTCCGCATCATGGAGAAACTCGTCCACGAGACGCCGGGCGCGGACGCCATCTATTTTCAAGGCGCCCCATTTAATCCCCTGCCGGTCATCGAGAGAATAGAAACCGAGCTGAAGTTGCCGGTCGTCGCCAGCAATCCGGCCATGTTGTGGCACAACCTGTCACGCCTAGGTCACAAGTTTTCGATTCATGGATACGGCAAATTGCTGGCGTCCTGGCCACCGCTTAATTGACTGCGAGGGCGAAGATCAATTCGCAACCTGCCACGGAAGTAACCAAGAAAATCAAGATCGGGTTTTCGCGGCAACAACCTGCCACGCTTACGGGTCGTGAGCACCCTGGACTCAGCCGCGTTAAAGGCAATGAGAGACGCTTTCAATGAAAGTATCCTTTCATTGACGTGGGCGTCGAAGAGCTCGGCTCAGTCGTCGAAAACCAGCGCTTTCTTCTGGAGTTAAAGGCCGGGACGGCTAAAGGATGGGACGTCGACTTCCCAAAGCCAAATGAGTGATCTCCTGCTTATTTTAGATTCAAAGGATCGAATATAAGTTGAACGGGCGAAATACTGGCCGAAAGTTTCTCGCAGTGCGGAGCTTCACAACGGCGGAGCTTTGACCATCACCGTGGAATCGATGCTCGCAAGATTCGGCCTGCCGCACTTGGCCATGGTGAGCTCCATTTCTTCGCGGAGAATGTCCAGCACTCGCGTGACTCCTTCCTGACCGTCGAAGGCGAGACCCCAAAAGATCGGCCGGCCTATCAAGACGGCTCTCGCACCCAGGGCCAGGGCTTTGACGACGTCCGCGCCTCGTCTAATGCCGCCATCCAGCAAAATCTCCATGCGTCCTTTAGCGGCTTCCACCGCCTCCGACAGGACCTCAATCGTCGCCAAGGTATTGTCCAGGTGCCGGCCTCCGTGGTTAGAGACGATTACGGCATCAGCGCCAATTTCCGCACACAGCGCGACGTCCTCGCCAGTCATTATTCCTTTGGCGATCACGGGAAGGTTTGTTTCCGCTTTGATCCACTCCAAATCCTTCCACGTCGCCGCGGGGTCTGATCCTTCCCCGGCAGCCTTGGTTCTGCGGCTTGGACCCGGCTTCGGAGCTTCTCCTGCAGCATCTTTTGGGTAGTTCACGCCTCGGGTTCTTTTATAGTTGTTCCGGATGTTGCGCTCTCGCTTGGGTGGCCATTGAGAATCCAAGGTAACACAGATCGCCTCGTATCCCGCTTCTTTCGCGCGGTCAAGCCAGTTTTTGGTCAATTCTCGGTCGCGAAAAGGATACAACTGAATCCAAAGATGACCCGGCGCCGCCTTCGCTAAGTCTTCGAAGGCCGTGCTCGCATTGGCGCTGACGCCCATGATCGTCCCGCAGGCTGCCGCCGCGCGGTAACTGGCGAGCTCGCCTTCAGGATGGGCCCTCTTGTGCGCGCCGCACGGCGCCAAAAGAACCGGAAAGCTGACCTTGGTTCCCAGTACCGTGGTCGAGAGGTCGAGCGCGCTCACGTCGCGCAAGACTCGCGGGCGGAAAGCCCAAGACTCATAGGCGCGGCGGTTCCGCTGGACGCTGATCTCATCGGTGGCGCCCCCGGCGATATAGTCGTATTCCGATTTGGGCAGGCGCTCCTTGGCAATTGCCTCAAATTCAAAAAGATTCACTGGGCCAGGACTTGTCATCATGAACCCTCCCTTGCACAGATGAAAAAATAAAATCAAAAAGACAAGCTCATCGCGAAACGAAAATTCCCGTTCGCCCTGAGCAGTGGCGAAGCACGGTTGGTCCCTAACCTTCCCTCCCTCGCGCTTTTTCAGCCTCGACCTCGTCGATCTTCAATTTCCCGTTTCTAATCGTGACCTGCTTCCCGGAGTGCTCCATTCCCAGCCCGGCGGCTTCGACAAAACAATTTCCGACGATATCCGGTCCCGGCAGGCGCCCGCGCGCCTCCTCCGGTCCGTATTCGCCGACAATCGCCGTTCCCGGCGACATACTGAGAACGACAATATTTTGGTTTTTCTCTTCATGTGCGAGATATTGGGAGAATTTCTGGATCGCCGCCTTGGAAACCCCGTAGGCGCACGCGCCGATGCTGGTGGAGTGCCCGCTCTGGCCGAAATTAATGATGTGGCCACTCCCCTGCCGCTCCATGTGCGGGATCACGTGCTTACAGCATAAGAACGTTCCACCTAAGTTCGTGCCGATGACGTTGTCCCAGAAGCTTTTCACCTGATTCTTGATTAACGGCCAGCGCGGGTTCCCCCACTGAAAGTGAGTCACGATGCCGGCGTTGTTCACCAAGACATCGATGCGGCCGAAACGCTGGATGACCTGATCGATCATGGATTTGACTTCGCTTTCATTCCGCACGTCGGCTTTAACGGCGAGAAGCTCACCTTTAAGCCTTTGGATATCTCCTGCCGCTCCTTCCATCGGAGCTATGTCCGCGATTGCAACCTTTGCTCCCGCCTGCGCGAAAGTCTTGGCGATGTGCCGCCCGATTCCCATTGCGCCACCCGTGACAATAACGACCTTTCCATTCATCGCCATCTCGTAGGTACTCCTTTCGCGCTGATCCTTCGCCTATAGAGCCGTTTGTGTACGAAAGTCAACTGAGACGAAGAGGACATCTACCTTTCTTGCCAAATGAGGCTGCGCGAGCACAATCACGGCATGGCCGGAACAGCGTGGGCCTCGGTTGGAGAAATTTGGGACCGCGTCATCAATCGCGGCAACGCCCGGCAGGAAGGTTTTCAATATTGGCTTACGCAGTTGTGTTGCATTGAGAGAAATCCGCTGCTTGCGGGTTGGTAGAACAGCCAGAAGAACGCTAACAGCTTGACATCAACTCAGTATTTGATACCTCTCAGACGGAAAGGAGAACGAACCATGAAGAAACGAACATATTTAGCGATGAGAGATCTGTTACTGCCGGCCGTGTTCTTACTGCTTCCTCAGACGCTCTGGGCCTCGAACCACATCGATATGAAGGCGGCTCAGAAAGAAGGAAAATTGATGTTCTATGGTTCCGTGTCCATCGAGGATATTACTGCGCTGGCCAAGGCTTTCGAGCAAAAATATCCTGGCTTTAAGATAGAAGTTTACCGCGCCGGCAAGATCAAGCTAGGCGAGCGAATGATCACGGAGGCGCGTGCTGGAAAGCATCGATTCGACGTTCTTCTTTCCAGCGCTTTCACGACGCTCGCCATGAAAGAGTACAACCTGATCGGCAAATACGAGTCTCCGGAAAAAGTCCACTACGACTCTGCCCTGACAGATCCCCAGGGATACTGGACAGCCGCTCGGATTAATCCCATGACTGTGGGATACAACACCAAGCTCGTGGCAAAGAACAAAGTGCCCAAACGATGGGAGGATCTCCTGGCTCCTGAGTGGAAAGGCAAAGTGGCCATCAATCCCAACCGACCCGAATGGTACATCGCGATGATGCAGTTGATGGGCAGGGAAAAGGCACGTAAATACATGCAGTCGCTGGCCGCGCTCGATACCATTCCCACCCAAAGCGCTACCCTTGCACGAGAGTTCCTCGCGGCGGGTGAATATCCCCTTTACGCCAATGCCGCATCAGGCAACATGGAAGAATATAAGAAAAAAGGAGCCCCGGTCGATTGGGCACGTTTAGATGTGCTCCCGTCGTATCCCCTCCTAACCTCGATCTCCGCTCATACCAAGTCTCCCAACTTGGCCAGGCTCATGGTTGATTTTCTCCTGTCTGAGGACGGTCAGGCTATCTTCAAAAAAATGCAAAATATACCAGCCAGGAACGGTGTTGACCCGGATCCTCCTTATCTGGTCAAAGGCGTCAAAATCTTTCACGTCGACATCAATAAACTGAAGGGCGCGGAGGCGGATCAACTGGAAGACGAATTTCGCAAGACTTTCGGTTTGAGATAAATTTCCAGGACAAAAGGCGAGCCATCGCGACCAGTTTGGGCTGGCGGAAGGGCGAGAGGTTCAAATGACTTCTCGCCCTTCGTTTCTAAAACCGACCTCATACTGTGCGTAATGGTTAATTATGAATCCGGAGAAGAATTTGAGAAAGCAATCCCCTCGGGGAACAAAGCGCGATAGGGAGTGACCCATGTATCTCATTCTCACAGGGACGGTCCTTCTGATTGCTTACCTCGCTCTCACACCGGTCCTGATGCTCCTCTACTACAGCTTAACCGATGCCGCTCCGGGGACATGGGGAACCTTCACGCTGGAAAATTATGCGCGCGCGTATCTGGATCCGGAATTCTACCCGCTTTTTTGGAATACGCTCAAATTCGCTCTGGCAAGCTCTTCGCTTTCCTTTATCTTCGGGACTTTCCTAGCCTGGATTTGCGAAAGGACCAATAGCCCCTTCCGTGGCACCATCACCACGCTTGTGATTGTCCTCTTTATTATCCCGGGAATTCTTGAAACCGTCGCCTGGATTCTTCTGCTCTCTCCCAAGATCGGCCTCATCAACCTGATGCTCCGCCACATCACGGGCCTGTCCGATTTTTCCCTCAACATTTACTCGTTCGGCGGCATGGTTTGGGCGGAGGCGATGGGTCTCTATCCGCTGGTTTTTTTGCTTATGTCAGCGGCATTCAGATCCCAAGACGTGGCGATGGAAGAAGCCTCCCTGACCTGCGGCGCAGGGACTCTTACTACCCTAAGGCGAATTACTTTGCGCCTGGTAACTCCGGCCATGCTCTCGGTGTTTCTCATTGTTTTCATTCGGGCTGTGGAGTCGTTTGAGGTTCCTGCCCTGATCGGCGTGCGCGCCGGGATCTTCGTCTTCACAACCAAGATTTACAGCGCGCTGCAAAGGCTAAGGCCTTACTATGGCATTGCAGGCGCCTACGCGCTGGTTCTCCTCTCGCTCAGCGCTCTCGGACTATACTTTTATTACCGGGTAACTAAAGCGGCAGAGCGGTTTGTGACAATTACCGGAAAAGGTTACCGTCCAAGGCGTATCGATCTCAGGCGCTGGAAATATGTGAGTGGATTACTAGGTCTAGCGATCACCACTTTTACTACACTTCTTCCCGTTATCAACCTTGTGTGGTCTTCTTTGACTCCCTACATGGCGCCGCCGTCTTTCGAGATGGTTTCCCAGCTCTCGTTGCAAAGTTACCAGCGGCTTTATACCTTCCCGTTCGCGCAGCAGGCGTTCTGGAACAGCCTTATTTTATCCTTCAGCAGCGCCACGGCCGTCATGCTTCTCACTTCTTGCCTTGCATGGATCACGGTTAAATCGAAACTGCCGGGGCGCTTTCTGATCGACAACCTCGCTTTTCTTCCAATTGCCATACCAGGACTCGTGCTGGGCGTGAGCCTCCTGGTGTTCTATCTTACGGTGCCAATCCCAATCTATGGTACGCTCTGGATTCTTCTTGTCGCCTATATCACAAAGTATTTGCCTTATGGGATCCGCAGCGCCTCGGCATCGATGATTCAAATCAGTAAAGAACTCGAAGAAGCGTCTGTGGCGAGTGGCGCCGGATGGCTCCAGACCTTTAGAAAGGTTCTGCTGCCTCTTCTAATGCCCGGCTTCGTGGCGGGCTGGATCTACATCGCGGTCGTTTCCCTCAGGGAGCTTTCGACCTCGATCCTTCTCTACACGCAGGAGAGCATAGTCCTCTCCATTCTAGTCTTTGATTTATGGGAGTCCGGCCTCTACAGCAGCGTCGCTGCTTTGGGAGTGCTGATGGTGTGTTTCCTCATCGTCGTAACCTGGGGAGCGCGTAAACTTGGCGCCCGCATCGGATCGGTCGGATAAGAACCGTGATCGTGCTCGTGGTCCTGCCTCGGTAGCATCCCGCTACCATGTTCACGGTTCAAATTGACCACGCTCACGCGCACGCCTCTGAGCGCGCTTTGAGACGTCTTGATTTCCGGCTCGCTGCTATGATAGCCGAAGACCCAATGGAGGGTTGAACCATGAAACAGAAAAAGTGCAGACTTTTCATTACCCTGCTGATCTTCTGCGGTTTTTGCTTGAGCGCGCAAAATTCGCTTGCCGCCAGCGCCGACGTCATCGAGGCGGCTAAGAAAGAAGGAGAAGTCGTCTGGTACGGCGGCGGCTCCAGCGAAATCGATGAAATCATCGGCAAGAACTTTTCCAAGAAATACCCGTTCTTGCAGGCAAAGAAGTTTCGCATCCAGAGCCAAAAGCTCCTGGTCCGCTTTGAGGCGGAAAGCAAGGCCGGCAAACACGTCGCGGATATCGTCCGAACGACCGACTGGTACATCGATATTTTCAAGAAAAAGGGGCTTCTGCTGAAGTATGAGTCGCCGGAAAGAAAAGCCTTTTCTAACGAGCTTAAAGACCGTGACGGTTACTATACGGCCCTATACAACCTAGTTCACGCGGCGGCCCACAATACGAGACTTGTTCCCAAGGAGGACTTGCCTCGCTCTTATGACGACTTGCTGGATCCCAAATGGAAAGGCAGACTCGCTCTTGAAGATGCCTCCTACGTTTGGTTCGTCAACCTCCTGAAGATTATGGGCGAGAGCCAGGGTATCGAATATATGAAGAAGCTAGCACGCCAAAACGTGAGCTTGCGCTCGGGAACCACACTGCTGACGAACCTAGTGGCGGCCGGAGAAATCCCCCTTGCGATCGACACCTATGCCGACGGCGTCGTGCGCGCAAAGAGAACCGGGGCACCCATCGATTTTCATCTGCTTGAGCCTACGATCGTGCATACGGTTACCGGAGGCATCAGTAAGAATGCACCCCATCCCAACGCAGCCAAACTTTTTATGGACTATCTCCTTTCCGAAGAAGGACAGAAAACCTACCTTGCCGAAGACCGGGACCCCGCGCGCACGGGAATTGATCCCGACTGGGTCCCGAAAGGCATAAAGCTTCACATCAACAACCCTGAAATCGGCGACAAGGTCGGCTACTATCAAAAACTTTTCGCCGAGGTTTTTGGCGGGCCAGCGCCCGGCTAGTTCGGTAATTAGCTGTCAGTTGCCAGTAGCCAGTGGTCAGAAGGCCGAACAATTCAAAGGAGCTAAGCCAACTTGTTCGAAGATTATGTTCCCCAAAAGAAAATCGGCTATCTCTCCCCTTTAGCTGTCATCGATAACGGCCCGTTCGAGTTTTATCAGGCCGCGCCCAAGGGAGTGATGCTAGTCATGATTCCCGTAGGCTTGCAGGAATTCTCGAAGGAAGACGTGGAACGAGTGTTTACGTCTATCGACAAGGACCTGGAACAGCTCGTGGAGCGGGAAATCGATATCGTTTTGCAGGCGGGCGTTCCTTTGCCGCTCTTAGTCGGACCGGAGTATGTCGACAAACTCTTGGCGCACATTCACCAGAAGACAAAGCTTCCGGCAGCCGCGACGGTTTATTGCGTGGTTAACGCCGCCAAAAGATTAGGCATCAAGAAAATCGTCGCCGCCAATAAATGGAACCCAAAGATGAATGAGACGCTGAAGCAATTCTTCGCTCAGGGCGGCGTTTCCATGATCGGTGCTCACAGCCACTCAATGGTTCCCAGGGAATTTCTCAAGATGAGCGACCAAGCCAGCATCGACCTTGCCTACGATCTTGGCCGGGGCGCATTGCAGAACTTCCCCGATGCGGATGCAGTCTACATCGGCGGGGGCTCCTGGCTGACCCTTCCTGTGATTGAACGCCTCGAGGAAGAGTTTAACAAGCCCGTCATCACTAACCAGATTTCCGTCATTTGGGATTTGTGCCACAAGCTTGAATGTTGGACGCCGCGGCAGGGATTCGGAAGACTGCTAGAAAGCAAGTAAAAAAGACAAAAGCAAAAAACTTTGGGATGGGTTGAGTGCAGCATACGGATTCGTGTTTTGTACGTCATTCTCGTGACAGCCGGAATCCAGGATTTTCTCCATCCGGGCTCGCGCTTCCGCGAGAGCGACGATCCTCTTAATCTTAACCTGGCGTTTCAATCTCCGATCAAGAGATCTGAGCGCTACCCACGATAGAGGAGATTTCATGAAGATCATGGTCGTCTTGGGCGAATATCCTGAAGAAGAGGCGGAGCGGCGCCGGAAAGCCGTTCTCAAGTGCGCCTCGCCTGGTACGGAGATCGGCTTCTGCGTCATTAAGGCGACTTTTTTCAAGCGCACCAATTCCCAAGCCAACGCCTTGGCGGCCGGTCCCCTGGTGGGTGAAATGGCGCAAAAGGCCGAGGCTGCCGGTTTCGACGCCGTTGTTCCTTTCGGCACGCTTGACGTCGGCGTAGAGCTCGCGCGGAACCTGGTGCGCATTCCAGTCGTCGGCGCCGGCCAATCCGTGCTCCATTTGGGCGCGCAGCTCAGTGATCGCCTGGGCGTGGTCTCCTATGAGGAAAAGAGCATTCCGTTTATGCGCAAGAACATGCGCCTCTGGGGCGTGGAGCGCTACATCGTCGGCATCCGCGGCGTTGAGATTCCTTTGACGGAGAGCACGAAGCAGCGCGACGTCATGCGCCCCCGCTTTCTTGACCTGGCACGCCAACTCATCAACGACCACGGCGCGGAGATTATTGTCCCGATGGGCGTCACGATGGTGCCCGTGCAATATTCAGCCGCCGAATTCTCCGCCGAGCTGGGAGTGCCGGTGCTCGACGCCTTGGCGACCAGCATCCAGACCGCTGAGGTCATGGTGCGGATGGGCGTGACGCACAGTCCCAAAACTTATCCGCGCGCGACTTTCTAGGCATGCAAGACCGCTCGGGTTACCGCGACGTTGCTCCGCTCTTGCGACCGAGATCAATCACCCTCGTCGGAGCCTTGGAACACCCGGCTTCGTGGTCGGCGCGCATTTTTCAGAACCTCCGCGCTTACGGCTTTACTCGAACGGTACACCTCGGCGTCTCTCAAGAACACGACTCCGGTTGCGCCGCCGTAGACGCCGCTGCGACGGTCAGGAACAGCTCAAATCGGGTTGTGCATTAGCGCAAACGCGTGGCAGCAGAGAAAACGATCAAAGGCTACATTTTCAGGAGGGTCCTCCACGCCTTCCCTTTGCTCGTCTGCGTTGTCACCTTCAACTTTGGCCTGCTGCATCTTGCCCCGGGAGACCCTGTCCAAGCGTTTATCGGAGAGTTCCCCGCGCCTCCTGCCCTCGTAGAAGAAATAAAAAGGGCTTTTGGCCTTGATAATCCGCTCTACGTCCAGCTAGGGGTGTACGTTCTCAATATTTTGCGCGGCGATCTCGGCTATTCTTTTTATTATCGCCAACCGGTTTTGGACGTCATCCTCGCCCGCGTTCCAGCCACGCTTCAGCTCATGCTCCCGGCGTTGATCTTCTCCGCTCTCATGGGAATCTGGCTGGGCATCCTTTCCGCAAAAAAGCCCTATTCCCTCTTTGATCACGTCTTTAGCGTCGTCGCCCTCGTGGGTTATTGCCTGCCCGTTTTCTGGCTCGGGCAGCTCCTCATGCTATTCTTCTCGATCCAGCTTGGCTGGCTGCCCGCGCAGGGGCTCAAAACTTTGGGCACAGAGATTTCCGGCTTCGCGGCCTTGAAAGACCGCATTGCCCACACGATCCTGCCCGTTTTCGCATTGTCCATTCGTCATCTTGCCATCAATGCGCGCATCATGCGCAGCAGCATGCTCGAAGTTTCCTTTGAAGACTACGTCGTGCTGGCGCGCTCGAAAGGTCTGCGCGAGAACCAAGTGATTTTTTCCCACATGGTGCCGAATGCTCTGCTTCCGGTCGTCACGATTATCGGACTCGACCTCGGGTTCGTCTTCACCGGCACGTTGCTGGTGGAGACCGTTTTCGGCTGGCCGGGAATTGGACGGCTGATGTATGAATCGATACTGCGCCGCGACTATCCGGTGCTCATGGCGAACCTGCTCATCACAACGGTCCTCGTGGTCGTGGTGAATCTTATCGTCGACGTGATTTACGCATGGCTTGATCCGCGGGTGAAATACGCCGAATAAAACGAGAAAAGTGTCGAGGGTCGGGTGTCGAGGGATAGGTTTCAGAGCAAGTTCAAAAGTCCAGATTCCAAAATGCGGACACGAAGATGATCGTTGCTAAGAAAGCGGGAGAGTTCTGGCGACAGTTTAAGAAGAACAGAGCCGCGGCGATTAGCTCCTACGTCATCTTGATGTTTATCCTATTGGCCGCTTTCGCGCCCTGGCTCTCGCCCTACGATCCCTTTGCCTTGGGCAATGACGTATTCATGGCCCCCCAGCACACGCATTGGATGGGAACCGACGATTTGGGGCGAGACAGCCTGAGCCGCGTCCTTCATGGCACGCGCGTGTCGCTCGCCGTGGGCCTGCTGGCGTCCGGCACCTCGCTGGTGCTGGGAATGCTGGTCGGATCCTGCGCCGGTTATTTCGGCGGTTTCATCGATAACTTGCTCATGAGACTGGCGGAGTATTTTCTCGTGATCCCGCGCTTTTTTCTCGCCCTTTTGATTGTCGCTATGTTCGGCACCGGCATTGGGAAGATCATTCTCATCATCGGGATCCTGGGCTGGCCGGAAATCGCCCGGGTGGCGCGCGCCCAATTTCTCACTTTGAAGGAACGCGAATTCGTCCTCGCGGCCAGGGCGATGGGACAAAGCCACCACAGCATCATCTTCTCGGAAATTCTTCCCAACGCGATCCCTCCGGCCATCGTCGTCGGCTCCTTCCTCGTTGCCCGCGCCATTCTTTTAGAAGCGGGTCTGAGCTTTCTGGGCTTGGGAGACCCTACCGTCGTGAGCTGGGGATCGTTGCTGCGCGACGCGCAGGACCACATGCGCATATCCGCCTGGACGGTTGTGTTTCCCGGGCTTGCCCTGTCCGCTCTGGTCCTCGCCCTTAACCTGTTCGGTGACGGCGTTAACGACGTGCTTAATCCGAAGCTCAAAGAAAAATAGAGCGCCGTGAAAAATGGACGAGCTGAAGAAGCC
>JBOHVR010000311.1:0-6646 GCA_050735755.1 Binatia bacterium | reverse complement strand
TACGTAGCCATCGCTTCATTGTAGCGAAATTGACGGTGAGGAAAAGGGTTTTTTGCGCGGATTGCTAGCGCGCCCGGGCTGGGCTTCATTTCGCCTCGCCTTTTGCGCAAACCTCTGGCACACTACGCCAAATTAAATTATTGGAGCTGGGCCATGCCGGCAATGCGCTTTATCTCCAAACGGCGCGCCGATTAGCGCCAGCATTTTTACGCGGTCCTGACTCTACTCTTGGGGTGCAGTACATCTCGCCTTTGATTGGCGTGTCTGGCAGACTATTTAAACGAGCCCTACTTTTTTGACCAGGCGATAAAATACGCATGGAGCCGCCGCGACAACCGTTTCCGCCGCCGATTCAGCCAAAGGGATTCTTTGCGGGCGTGCAGATCCGTCCGATTATTGCGGGCGCGGTCGTGGACTACGTCGGAACCTCTCTGGGAATGCTGCTTTACATAGGTCTCTTCTATATGGGGGACGCCCTCGAAAACAATGGCGCGCCCGAAAAAGCAATTCAAGAAGCCTTTCAGAAGATGATTTCATCGCCCGAGGGTCTTCTGACGCTTTTTCTGATCGGCATTCTAGGGACTGTCCTGGGCGGTTACGTCGCGGGCCGGCTTGCCAAAGCTGAAGAAGTCAAGCATGGCGCGCTCGTCGGCGCGGTGGCCCTTATCCTCGGCCTGCTGCAATCCAGCATGGCGGATCCAAGTCCCGTTCCACACTGGTACGAGCTTCTGGGATATATTTTGACCGTACCTGCCGGCGCCTTGGGCGGTTCAATTGCCGAGGGACGGGGCAAACGTTCCGCCGGGGGGACCGGTCAAGGCCCGCCCGGCTTGGGCTCTTGAATGGCAGTTGCTTCGTCTCGTCGAGGGATTGAGGGACGACCAAAAGGAGAGTATCGCATGGCGAGAGCAGAATCAGTGATCGGGGCCCCCGTGGGTCGAGTAGAAGGTGTGGAGAAGGTAAACGGCCGGGCGCTCTATGCCGCAGACGTGCAGATGGCCGGGGTCTTATGGGGAAAAATTCTGCGGAGCCCGTACCCTCATGCGCGCATCGTTCAAGTCGACGCTGCGGAGGCGTTGAAGGTTCAAGGCGTTCACGCCGTCGTGACGGGCAAGGATGTTCCAGGCCGCTACCAAGGCAAAAGCATTCGCGACGTTCCGGTTCTTTGCTGGGATAAAGTCCGCTTCATCGGGGACCGTGTCGCGGCAGTGGCCGCAGAAACCGCCGAGGCGGCGGAAGAGGCGCTGGGCCGCATCCATGTGGAATACGAGGAACTGCCGGCGGTTTTCGATCCATTAAAAGCGATGGAACCCGGCGCTCCGATCGTGCACGACGATCCCGGTTCCTACGACGGCGCCCCGCAAGACATTCTGGTCAAAGACATTCCTAATGTCCTAAACCGTCTGACCTGGGGCAAAGGCGACGTCGAGCAAGGATTTCGCGAAGCCGACCTGATTCTCGAACACACGTTCCGTGTCCCCATTCATCATCAAGGCTATATCGAGCCCCAGGCTTTTTTGGTCGCTATCCAAGAAGACGGAAGCATTCAAGCGTGGTCCTCTACCAAGAGTCCCTTCGGCACTCGCAACCAACTTTCGAAGGCTATCGGCATGCCGCCCAACCGAATTCGCGTGAACGCCGTCAACGTAGGGGGCGACTTCGGCGGCAAAAGCGGAGCGGGGGATCTTCCGATCGCCTATTTCCTGGCGGAGCGGGCGATGCGGCCGGTCCGAATCGTGCTCACTCATACCGAGGAGCTTACCGCCTCCAATCCGGACCACTTTACGGTCGTCTCGGTGCGCACCGGAGTTAAGCGCGACGGCCGTTTAACTGCCCGTTACCTGCGAGCCGTTCACGGCACGGGCGCATACGCCGGCATGAAACCGGGGCGCGCCAGCATCGGCGGCGCGGGCACGGCCGGCCCTTATCGGATTGACCATACCTATATGGAGGCCCTGCAGGTCTATACGAACACGGTTCCGTGCGGATTCTGGCGCGCGCCCGGCGCCATTCAGGCCATGTTCGCGGTAGAGTCGCATATGGATCTCATCGCAAAAGAACTCAAGATGGATCCGGCGGAGCTGCGGATGAAAAATCTCGTCGGCGAAGGAGAAGAGAACGCCTTGGGCAAAAACTGGCGCGGGGTGAAAGCGCGCGAGACGCTGCAGGCGGCGCTCGACGCGGCGGATTGGAAAAAGCCCAAGCGCGGGCCGTACTACGGCCGGGGAGTGGCGATGTACGAGCGTGGCACCGGATCGGGCAAGGTGTGGATCGTTTTAACCGCAGAGACCGATGGGACCTTCACGGTTTTTACCGTCAGCGGCGATCAGGGAACGGGACTGCGCACGATCCTATGCCAGACCGTGGCCGCGGAAATGGGGGTCCCGTATGCTCAGGTGCGCTGCCGTGTCGGCAACACTTCTGACGTTCCTTACAATGTCGATATCGGGTTCGGCGGCAGCCGCTCAACCAACATCGGCGGTCATGCGGCCATTCAGGCGTGCGGTGAGCTGCGGGCCAAGCTACTGGCGCAGGCGGCGCACATGCTCGGCTGCGCGGAAGCGGACGTCGTCTCCAAATCAGGGCGTTTTGCGAGCCGAGAAAATCCGCGGCGATCGCTAAAGTTGGGCGAAGTTGTTGCGGCCGCGGGCGGACCGATTACCGTCAGCACCGAACTCGAGGTCGCGCGAAAGGGCTCGTCAACTTCGTTCTGCGCGCAGGTCGCTGAGGTCGAGGTCGACCCCGAGACCGGCAAGGTGCAGCTCCATCGATTGGTCACGGCTCACGACGTCGGCACCATTATCAATCCGCTGGGACACCAGGGCCAGATCGACGGCGGGGCGGTAATGGCGATCGGCGCCTCGTTAATCGAAGAGCTGGTTTCGGACGACGGCAGGATCGCCACGCAGAGCTTAGGAGAATACAAGCTGCCGAGCATCGCCGACATTCCGCGGCTAAAAACGATACTGCTCAAATCGGCGGATGGTCCCGGACCGTACGAAGCGAAGGGTATCGGCGAGCATGCCAACGTCAGCCCGCCTGCCGCGATCGCGAACGCTGTAGACGACGCCGTCGGCGTGCGATTTTTTGAGATTCCCATCACGGCAGAGAAGGTGTTCGCGGCGATGAAAGAATCGGGGAAGCCTGCGCGCTGAAATATTCCCGCCCAGGCGATTCTCACAGAGGTCCAATGGAATATCGCTTGTTAGGCAAGTCGGGAGCGCGAGTTTCCGTGATCGGTCTGGGTACCAATCGTTTCGGCTCGCAGACGGTGCCGCAAGATAAGGTTAGCCGCATCATCGATGCTGCCGCCGATCTCGGCATCAACTTTATCGATACGGCGGACTCGTATAGCGGCGGAAGGTCCGAAGAGACGCTGGGGCAGGCGCTTAAGGGGAAATGGGCGAAATTTATTGTGGCGACAAAATTTTATTTCGCCACAGGCGATGGTCCCAACGAGGGAGGAACCTCGCGCTATCACATGACGAACGCGCTTGAGGCAAGCCTGCGACGCCTGCAGAGCGACCATGTCGATCTCTACTATATTCACCGCTGGGACGACAACACGCCGATCGCGGAGAGCTTGCGCGCGCTCGATGACATGGTGCGCCTGGGAAAAGTGCGTTACGTGGGGTGCTCGGCATTCGCTTCCTGGCAGTTGGCGCACGCCAATCTTTTGGCCGAGGTGCGCGGCTGGAGTCCGGCCGTGGTGATCCAGTCCGCCTACAATATCCTGGAGCGAGACGTGGAGCGGGAGGTACTGCCGTATTGCCGCGCGCACAACGTGGGATTTGTCCCGTACTATCCTCTTGCCGGCGGCTTTCTGACCGGCAAATACAAGAAGGGTGAACCGGCCCCGCCGGGTTCACGCGGGGAAAGCAGCAGGCAAGTACGGCAATTCATGGCCGATCCTTTTTACGCCAAGATCGAGAAACTTGCCGGGTGGGCGCAGAGGCGTGCGCGCGGCTTGAATGAGCTGGCGGAGGCCTGGTTGCTCGCACAGCCGAAGGTCTGTTCAGTCATATCCGGCGCGACGCAGCTAGAGCACGTCCTGAGCAATGTGAAAGCCGCCGGCTGGGCATTAACGGCGGCGGAGCTCAAAGAAATCGACGGCATCCTGGAGAATGACCCGATTCCGCCAAAAACCCTGTGAATGCTTCGACCCTTCGGCTCGCTCAGGGCAGGCTATGCTCAGCATGAACGGAAAATCCCAATGATTTCAACCGTTCCTCCGTTCGTCCTGAGGCCCTCGATGAACGGGAGGTTTTTCAGCGGAATCATAACCCAGAGAGAGATCCTCGAAGGAGGTTCCGATGATCAAGACGAAGGGCGTATACCACCTTGGGATACCGGTGGACGACATGGATCGGGCCGTGAAGTTTTACACTGAGGTCTTGGGGATGAGCCTTGCCAAAAGAGGCTCTGACGATATGGGGGAAATACTGGCGCGCGCGGAACTCCGATCCGGGAATGACATCGTGGTCCTGTTTCAGCGTCCCAAACGTCTCGATCGCAACGGCGTGGAGCAGGATGGCGCGACGCACCAGGCCTTTGCCGTGAACTCTGAGGATTTTGAGCTTGCGGTCGAGAAGATGGGCGAGTGGGGCGTCAAGATTCACTCGACGCCGATGGTCAACCGCGAAAGGGGCCGGGGATTTTACTTCTTTGACACCGAAGGCAATCTGCTGCAGCTCTATGCTCGGCCCAGGTAGGCTTTTGCCTTCTGCCCAAGCTGGTTATGAACTCGACAAAAGGCATTCCTTAATTTCAGCCTCAGTCGACCGTTTTAGCGTTCCTGCAGGACATTATCGCCGCTATGGGGCCGGATCTTATCGATTCTGACGAGCACGCCATAGCCTTTGCGCTCCGGGTCCTTATCTAATTCGTCTTTGATGGTGCGATCCATGATCTTCTGGCGCATTTCGCCTTCTGTGAAAACTGTCGCCTGACCGTAAAAACGCCAGCCCCCGCGACCGGGTTCGAAATAAAGCATACAAACCTGCGGATTTCCCTCTAAGTTCCGGGTGCTCTGACCTCGTGAGCGATCCCAGAAAGCAAGGTGCTCGTCGTCATAGACGAAAGTGCTTCCGCGAAAGCTGACATCGGGGCAGCCGTCCTTAGAACTCGTAACCCAGACGCAGGTTCTCTTCTCACTAAAGGCTTTGCTGATGCGGTCTTTCATCTCATCCGTGATTTTGATCATTGTGACCACCTCCGGACAAAGACGTCTATAAGAGACCAGGCCTCGCCGTCAAGATCCAGCGCTGGCGGGCAATACTCTGTTCTACCCCGGCGGCAAGCCAACGTTATGGCCTAACTTTTTCTAGTTGGATCGCGCCAGCCTTTGGAACATTGAGTCTCGCGATTAGGCCAATAGCGACGGGGAATGTCGCGGAAAAGGGACGAAGGGCGCCTTTTCCGGGGGAAACTGAATTGGCATTCGATTTGCGCAACTCAAAACTAATGAAAAATCAGTTTTTGCGGAGGCCTTATGAAACCGATGATCCGGATGGGGTCTTTTTTACTTCTTCCTGTTCTACTGGCGGCTTGGGGCTGTGAACAGGTTGCGCTTGTTAAAAGGCCCGATATCGAGCGCGAAGGCGAGTACCGGGGCAGAGATTCCGGGCGCGACACAGCTCGTGATGAGATCGTAGGGACGGTAGAGCGGGTTGATAAGAGAGACAGAGAAATTCATTTGCGCACGCCCGAGGCGCGGACGACTGTCGTGAGATATGATTCGAGCACCGTTGTCGTGAATCGTGGGCGAGATTTCTCGGTCGATGAGTTGCGCTCAGGCGACGTGATCCTAGTGCAGGCGCGAAGGGATTCACGCGATGGGCCTTATGCCGACGTGATCCGGTTGCGCGACCGAGACGATGTTGGACTGCGGAGGTGAAAAGTTCGCCTGGCACGCTACGCTCGGCGCCAGGAGCGAACCCCGGTAAACAGACGAAAAAGCAAGCTTGGAGGCATTCATGGCTAAAGAATCCTTTTTGACCGATGTTCAAACGCTGCGGACGCGCGCGCGCGAACACATCGAAAACGGCGCGATCACACCGGGTTACCGCGTGGATCGCGGCACCGCAGTGCGCATTCTCAATGAGGCGCTGGCAACGGAGATTGTCTGCGTCCTCCGCTACAAGCGGCACTATTACATGGCCTCGGGGATTCACGCCCAGAGCGTGGCCGAGGAATTTCTGCAGCATGCCAACGAAGAGCAGATGCATGCAGATCAAATCGGCGAACGAATCGTGCAGTTGGGCGGAGAGCCCAATCTCTCGCCCGAAGGGCTTCTCACGCGCAGCCATTCGGAATATGTAGAGGGCGAGACACTCACCGATATGATTAAGGAAGACCTTGTGGCTGAGCGGATCGCCATTGACAGTTATCGCGAGATGATCACGTATTTCGGAAACGAGGATCCCACGAGCCGGCGCCTCTTGGAAGAAATCCTGGCCAAAGAAGAGGAGCACGCGGACGACCTGGTGAGGCTGCTACAAGAATTGGGTAGTTGACCACCTAGTGCAGTGTCTCACGCTGTTGGTACTTTATCCGGAGTATACCACCACGAAGGACACGAAGATCACGAAGGAAGAGAAAAACATATTGAAGTCCGGTCGCTTTTCCAATCCCGTTATGGGGTTTC
>JBOHVR010000310.1:0-4094 GCA_050735755.1 Binatia bacterium | reverse complement strand
GCTCAGCGTCGACGGCAAGGTCCTTGTCGAGAACACGGCGATACTCACTTACCTCGCAAGGCGGTTCCCGGAAAAAAAGCTGATGCCCGCCGATCCGGCCGAGGAGTCGCGCGGTATCGCGACGATGTGCTGGTTCTCCAGTATCGTGCATCCCTCGTACCAGCGCGCTAATCGGCCCGAGCGTTTTGCCGATGGCGAAGCGGCGCAAGCCGCGGTAAAGGAAACGGGGCGGAAATCGTTCTGGGCCAATTGCCGGGAGATCGACTCCATGCTCCAAGGAAAAGACTGGATCATGGGCAGTCAGTACACGGTCGTCGATCCCTACGCGCTGGTTTTCTACGGCTGGGGCATGCGCGGCGGATTTCCCATGGACGAGCTCAGCGCCTACACGGCATGGCGGGAGCGCATCATGCAGCGCTCGACGGTGCGAAAAACGGTAGCGAGCGAGCAGAGCGTTTCGACATCATAGCTCGTTATCATAGACACAGCGTTCGGCGGACGCGCTCGCAAACGAAATCATGATCATTCATCTCATCGACGGCACGTACGAGCTGTTCCGCCATTTCTACGGCCTTCGACGCTTCAACAAGGGTAAGGACCGGCCGTTCGGCGCCGTGATCGGCGTGCTGAAGACGGTGCTGCAGATGATCGAGACGGGAGCCACCCACGTCGGCGTGGCGACCGATCACGTCATTGAGTCGTTTCGCAATCGTATGTGGCCCGGTTACAAGACGGGAGATGGCATCGAGCCCGCATTGCTGGCGCAGTTTCATCCTCTTGAAGAAGCACTTGCCGCCATGGGCGTGGCTGTCTGGCCCATGATCGAGCTGGAAGCGGACGACGCGCTTGCCTCCGCGGCCGAGGTCGCCTCGGGAGACGAGAGCGTTGAGAAAGTCTGCATCTGGACACCCGAGAAAGACCTGGCGCAGTGCGTCCGCGGCGACCGGGTCGTGCAGGTTGATCGCAGAGGAAAGAAGATCCGCAATGCGGCAGGAGTGCGCGAGAAATTCGGAGTGGAGCCCGGACTGATTCCCGACTTCCTCGCCCTTGTGGGCGACGCCGCGGACGGATATCCGGGCATCGCGGGGATTGGTCCGGTCGCGGCGGCTCGGCTGCTGAACCAACACGGTATTATCGAGAGCTTCCCGCCGGGCGTGCTGGGCGGCAGCCGCGGCCTGGCGCTACTGTTCAAGGATCTCGCAACCCTCAGGACTGATGCGCGGCTTTTCCACGGTGTGAACGAACTCCGGTGGCGCGGCCCCACCGATGCGTTCGCCGCGTGCGCGGAGAATCTCGGAGAGGCTCGTCTGCTGGAGCGCTGCCGCACGGGTCCAATCGGTTAGAGAATTATGATTGGGGTCAGACTTCTACGACTCAACTATCTTCGCAAACCTGTCTAGCTCGCGTCTCTGTTTTTCATCCGATTGCATCCGGTCGCTCAGCCGCGCAAGCAAGGTCGCGACCGTCGCGATGTCCCTGGCAAAGTAAGCGGCCACATCACTGAGCCGATAACCGAGCCTGTGAACCAAGACATACGCCGTTATCGTACGCGCTTTCGATACCGCCCAACTCCTATCGGAACTGCGTAACGCCCGTATTTCAATCCCCACGAGCTTTGCCAGCTCTTTTGCCGCCGTCTCGACTGACCGTCGACTTGACGGTTTGCGCGGCCCGCCCGGCTCTCTGTTCAGCATCTTTTCTCCAAACCCCTCCTCGCCCAAGAATCTTTGGTCTTCCACCGCATAGTACTCCTCCTTGTGTCCGTCCCCCACACCATCGTGAACAAACCTTCGATAGGATTGCTTCCCTCCCAGTATCGAAAGAACTTTCGCCGGATCTATGATTTCAGTCGCCTTGCCCTGAAGATAGGCGTGATGACCGGAGTAACGGTAGCGCTCGGGGGTTTTCACCATGCCGGCGCGCACCGGATTGAGATGAATATAACGGATCAGTTCGAGAAGGTATTCGTCTTTCTGGCATATGATGGCCTTGTAGCGCCCTTCAAAAAGGTGTCCGGTCTTATGATGTTTAAGATTGAAGTATTGGCTGTAGGATTGTTGCAGCCCTTGCATGAACTTGGCGAGAGGCTTCTCCGAGCTCTCGACCAAAAGATGGACGTGATTGGGCATCAGGCAGTAGGCGTGCAAAACGTAGCTGTATTTCTTGCGATAGCGTGCCAGCCGCTCGATATAGGCCTGATAGTCGCTCTCCGATGTGAAGGTCTTCTGGCGCTGGTTGCCGCGCGCGATGACGTGATAGAGCACCCCTGCAGCAAACAGTCGCGGCCGGCGGGCCATGACGTAGGTGGTATCAATACCGTCCTAGATAGTCAATTCATAGAAGTCTGACCCCAGACCTACAGAAGGCACGGGGTCGGACCAAGCTTTATGCGGCTCTGCAGTTGTTTCACTTCCCTATAGAATTCCTTCCCCTGCGGGGAACGCCAGGCCGCCGGTAGAGTTCTCCCCAGGTGGACAGACTCCGCTCCGGTTCCTCGTCACAGCAGCGCATGATCGTGCACCGTAGCGACTATCTCGGGGTCCATCTCGTCTCACGGATGTCCCTCGGCTGCAGGCCTGGAGAAACCGCCACGATCAGGCGGCGCTTCGCGATACAAGATTTGCGCCGTAGGGCCGTCAATAAACGACTGAAGGTAGAAACGCGCCGGCGGGTTCGTTGTACAAGCCTAGGCTCATCAGCGTCATGGGCTGAACAACGCGCAGCCCATTCCCTAAACACCAACGGAGCACATCACCGTTGCGCGAGGGCAACAAAAACCCTGGACCGGGAAACGCTGTTGCCGCGCCGATGAGCGCTTTCAGATCTTCGTTGCTCTCGCCGACAGCGTGCCCGAAGAACCCGACGATCGTTGCGTAACCCGTGATGCAACCATGATGCTCGACTACCTTTGCGGTTTCTTGCTTGATGGCGTCGAGCAGTTCCGGCCCGCGGTCGTGCCCATGCACTCGGCGACACAATTGGTTGCAGGCGTCCAGATCACGTTCGTTTGCCGGGCGGACGGCATGGCCAGGTATATCCAGCGCGACGGCCGGACCTTGAAGACACGAAAGCGACGCGCGCGCGTCGAACCCGAGTTTGGTATAGAGAGACAGCGAGCGATTATGATAAGCGGCCTGTACTAACCTGATTCCTCCGAAACGGCGCTCCTGAGCCCGCCGCATTACGTCCTCCATCAACTGCCTTCCGACGGCGACATTCTGCACATCGGGCTCCACAGTGACCGGGCCGACGCCGGCAATCACGGCATTCTCCCAAAGGAAGTTGCTGCCGACTACTCGCCCGTCCACTTCGGCCACGACCGAGTATATATCGCTGCGGGCGAACAACTGAGACAGTAATTCTACCGCCGTTTCCGGGTCGGGGAAATCGGGTGGGAAGTTGTGCTGGCGGGCAACCGCTTTAAAAGCTTCGTAGCAGATTCGGCCGCATGTCTCAGCATCGTTGCGGCCGCCGGCGCGTAAAGTAGTTTTCATTGAACGCCCTCTCGATTTAATCATTTTTCGGTGACAATTAAGCCGTTATTGTCGAAGCCGCAGCCAAATTTCATTTAGCTAGCCGTAACCACGTTAAATCGGCCTGAACGGCGGCTTAAGACCAATCGATTCAGCGCAGAATTGATACTCAAGCGACCCGTTCCATTATATATACCGATTATTGGAGGTTTTTCGCACGGTGTCCGTATTCCACCCTAGTCGGCACAAAGATTGAAGATTCGTGCTGAATTCTATGCATTGGAAAGGACGACACAAGGGTCGCGTCTTCGACTCAGTGCTCATTATGACCTCAGCATCAGCAGGTGCTACCGGACGAATGACGCGAGGAGGGACCCGCGAGAGCGTCAGCCGCAAACACTCGCGGACGTTTTGCCATGCGTACCGCTGTAGCAGAGGTGAGGCGCAGTTGGCAAGATTCGCAAGGTTGCTGTGGTAGCTTAGCGAAAATGTCACCCCAAAACTGCTTAGCGATTCTGTCACCCCCTTCGATAGGATCTTCTCCTCAAAAAGGGAGGAGATCGGATGAGGAAGTGGGAGCTGAGGGTGAGCCAGAGAGAGATGCATCGGATACACGTGGTC
>JBOHVR010000309.1:0-2769 GCA_050735755.1 Binatia bacterium | reverse complement strand
GTTGCCCGAAGTGCTGGACGAAAGCAAATACATCAGAGGCCGCCTCGAGTTCGCTGACAAAACAAACCAGTATACCCTGATGCTTGTTTTGAACATGTCGAGGAACGTCTACATCAACCGAGATCAGATCCCCGAGACGGCTCTTAACTCGGCTAAGGAACTCCTCGAACCGCGCTGGAAGGGTAAGATTGCGATCAACGATCCGCGCGGCGGCGCCGGCTTGGGAGCGTTAACAGTTTTAAACACGAAGTATGGCGAGGAGCTGGTGAAAGAACTCTTGACCAAACAGGCCCTCGTCGTGGCGGCGGATTACCGTCAGATTGGTGAGTGGGTCGTGCGCGGCCGCTATCCCATCGTGCTGGGCTTAACCAACGAGAGCCTCCGTCCTTTTACCAACGAAGGCGTCGGATTGAACGTCAAACCCTTAAGCGGTCTCGCGTCACTTTCGGTCGGTTTCGGGTCGGTTCAAGTCTTTGAACGCGCGCCGCACACAGCCGCTGCCAAGGTTTTCGTCAACTGGGTGATGACCCGCAAGGCCCAGGAGCGCATTGCCAAGACCGTCGGTGAGAACAGCCTTCGGAATGATGTTCCTCCCGGCGACCCGGAAGAAAAGGTAGATCCTGCCGAGGTAGGAAATGATCCGCCCCATCAAGCCGAGGCGGTCGTCCAGATCCGCAGAGATACGCTGGCGCTGGCTAAGAAACTGCTGGCAAAGTGAACCAAAGAATGGGAAATGCCGTATTTGTTGAACCTCGCTGGTCATTTCGCGCCAGACTGCGTAAGAGCTTCGTTCATGCTTCGAGAGTCTCAGCACGAACGGGCTGTCGACTCAGAGTTTGTGAATTAATCGGATTCTGCAAAAATGAGTAGCCGCAACTATTTGATTTTGTTGAGGCGAAATTTGCGGAATTCGACGTTTTTTCAATTTTTTCACAACCTCTCAGAGCACTTAACCGTTCGCCCTGAGCTTAGGTCGAAGGGCTCCGATTGAGTTTTCGCACAGTCTGTCGTTCGGGATAACCGCCGGAGCTCCGCGGCACTAGGACACAGTCCCCAATAGAGAACGAATTCTCGGTCTTCTATATACAGTCACTTGAGAATCGTCTTCGCCATCTTCAGCGCCTTGTCCGCCAGCTTTTCATTCTCCTGCCGCGACACATGAAACCAGGTCTTGAACTGCTCTTCGCTCACGCGCGTCGGCGGCTCCACCACTACAACGTCTAAACGGCGGCTGTTAACGCGTACGGCCGGCGCGATCGTTGCTTGGCCCGCTCGGGACAAAACCCAGTTGATAAAAACCTTGGCGGCGTTGGGATGAGGCGCCCGGTCGAGCAATGCCACCGCGCCGAACCCAGAGTTAACCGCAGTGGTTTCCGGCAGGATCAGCGATTTGACATTCAGTCCTACGCCCTCTTTTTGAAACTGCGACAGGTGCGTGTCGCTAAGGCCTATGCCGATCGGATACTGGCCTCTGACCACCCATTCGGCAACCTGGCGGTAATCCTGGCTGAAGACCACCCCTTGAGTGAGAAGTAAGCGACGCACAAACTCCTCCCCCAAATTTTTGCGCAGAAGCACCATCGACGCGTTCCCGGCGCCGATTACGCGCGGATCGCGCATGGCGATTTTGCCCTTCCACTTCGGGCTCAAGAGGTCGGCAGCTGTGAGAAATTCCGTCTCAGGAACAACGTCCCGATTCACGTAGAGCGCTTCGGTCAGATAAGCGAAATACATGTAAGAATATTTTTTCTCTTGATCGCTGAAGCCTCCCGCGAAGCCGCCCAGCCATTTCTTGTCGTCCAGTGCCTCGGGAGAAATAATGATCGGGCGCAAAGGAGCGTACACCCCTTCGGGAATGAGTTGATGATTGGTGCGCGCGCCCCCCATGCGCACATCTACCGTGTACAGCCCCGCTCGCCGCTCTTGGCGTAAGCGCGGAATATAATCCGGCGCGGACTGGCCGGAAACCTCGATGCGAATATCCGGGAAAAAATCCTGAAATTTAATTACGGCCTGGCGCCATGTATCGCCGGGAGGGATACTCACCGCGACCCGCCCTTCGGCCTTGGCTGCGGCCAATGTCTTCTTCCACTCGTCCTCCCATCCGGCTCCGTGAGCCGAGGGAGCCAGAAAGAGCGAAAGGGCGCAAAATACAAGCATCCTCAACCATGCAGCTTTCGTATTCTGCCGAGAAAAAGCAGCGCGCTCTTCAGAATTGCGAATTGCAAATTTCAAATCAATCTGAAATTTGAGATCTGCCATTTGATGTTCCGAGCGAAGCAAGGTTATTGCCATGGAAGAACCGTAACATGGATCGAGTCGGGAGCGCCCTCTCCGCCTACGGTTCTTAACGCCTCGTCTACCCGGCTCAAAGAAAACTGATGAGTAGAAAACTTGTGCAGCGGATATTTCCTTGAGGCAATCAATTGAATTGCAAGTTCGACGGCATGATAAGAATGCCCTCTGACTCCTTTCATGGTAAGATATTTTTTTATGAGCCAGTCGCTGAGGAACTCCGGAATGGGGCGCCCTTTAGAACCCGCGAGAATAACTTTGCCGCCCTTTTTCGCGGCATCCACGGCGGCCACTACGACCTTCGGACCTCCGGCGGCCACATCCACCACGACATCGGCCAGTTGCCCGCGCGTTATCTCAGCCACACGCTTGATCAGATCTTCCTTGTCTACGTCGATGGTATAGTGCGCTCCCAGCTCGCGCGCCAGCGCTAGCCGTCTTTCGTCACGTGAGGTTCCGCTGACAATAATACAC
>JBOHVR010000308.1:0-7053 GCA_050735755.1 Binatia bacterium | reverse complement strand
ATATTGAAATAGTAGAACGCCAAGCTTCCCGGCTCTTTGCAGCGGAACGATTCCGGACTTGAACGCTTCCACATCCGACTCCTCCGGCGGCCGCCATGCTTCTTCCGTACCGGCGTCGGCTCCGAGTCTGTTAAAATGCGTGAATTTCTGCCATGCTTTCACGGCAAATGTGAAGTGTTGCGGAGTTTTTGCCGCCCATGCGCTGCTCATCCCTGGCGCCGGCGGCCGGTAGAACGTCGAATTGACTTCCACCGTGTCAAAAAACCGCGCGTAGTACTCCAGCTCGTCGAAACCCCTCCGTTTGGTTGGCGGATAGAAAACCCCATACCAACCCTTGGGAAGGGGACCCGGATACGAATAACCGCAGGTGCCAATCTTTATCTGCGACTCCGATAACTCTTGTGGGGTCATTGTCAGCAATATCGGGCTTGGCCAGAGGCAAAATACGGCTGAAGGACGAATCAATCGTTCTTCAGCCGTGCTCCTCAAGGACCGAAAGAAAACTGTTTTGTCGAATGTTACCGCAGGCCGCCGCCGTGACGAATCCGATCAGATTCCTCGGCGGACAATTCCTTGAGATCCCGGCGCAGCTCGTAGTTGATGTGCTTGATGTCCTCCGATGGCCCGGATCGGTTTCCCATCAACACCATCGCATCCGGGCCGGTGTTTTCAAGCTGATAGAAAGAGCCGCCGGTAATGGTGGCGGCCATTCCGGGCTTGAGAACCGCCTTGCCGCCGTCGGGAAAGTGCATCGTGCACTCCCCGTCGATCACGTAGAACGTTTGATCCGCATTGTGACAATGCATGTCGTCTTTGTCCCCGGGCCTTGGATATACATGAAGCCAGGCATGGAATCGCGGCGTATTGAAAATCTTTTTCCTCTTCTTGTCCCGCTGCGCCATTTCCACAAGATTATGAATTTCGATCGGCATATTCCCTCCTCAGTGATTAAATCTCGCTGCTTCGTCGGCACCCCGATTACCCCAGTGGGACCAGGGCAACCGTTCCCTTTTCCAGATTGTAGCGATAGCGCTCGACTTTGTTAAGATCATGGCTCAAAAAGCGGAAGACGACCGACCGCTCCGGCGCAAATGTGGAATGGATATCTCCCGGTAGATAAGGGTAGACGACTCCGGGAGTGAGCGTATGAAGCTCCTTTTTTTCAATCTTCGCCCGACCCGGGACCCGCCCGTCATCAAGACGCCGGTACGTGCTGATCTCTATCTTCCCCTGGTACACTCCATACAACACCCAGCAGGGCCCGTGATCATGCGGGGCGTTATAATGATCTTGTCGCTGGTTGTGGCCCATCTGAATGAAACCGCGGGCCGGATCCCGATAGACCTCCTCGGCGGGTTTGCCGTCCTCGATAAGCCGGGCCAGCCAGGGCTCGTTCGGCATCGTTGTTTGAAGCAAATTCTCAAGAAGAGGTTTAATTTTGCACGGAAGCTCCGGATCCTTGCCGTCTCCCCAGACGGCGTGGATTTCGGAAACATAACGATCCAAAGAGTTGCTTTGTTTCCGTAAAGCTACCTGCATGATATCGCCTCCTTGGGCCCAGTTCGAAGTCTTATTGCTACCGGCAACTTCTTCGATATATAGTCCAGCGACTTCGTAGTTTGCAACCGAGGAGGACGAAATGGCACCGGCGAAGCTCAGTTTGGCGCTCTCTCATTATGATCGGCACATGCCTTTTCTTGAAGGTTCGGTTCAGCCTGAAGGGATTGACCTGGACGTCTTATTCGTCGGCCAGTCTCAGCCTCTGAAGAACGGATCGGACCGGCATGAACGAATGCTGCAGAAAGGCGAATTTGATGTGTGCGAGGTTTCTCTCTCGTCCTATCTGATGGCACGTAGCCGTGGCATGCCTTTCATCGCGATTCCGGTCTTCCCGCGACGTCTGTTTAGCCAGTCCCAGATGTGGGTGAATACTAAAGCCGGAATCCATTTTCCGGGTGATCTGATCGGCAAAACGGTAGGCCTCAGCACATTTCAGACCACTCTATCGGTCCTTGCCAAGGGAGACCTCGAAACGGAGTATGGAGTTCCGTGGCGCCAGATCAAATGGGTCGTGTCGAAGGAGGAAACGCTTCCGTTCAAACCGCAGGAAGGCGTTTCGATTCGATTGGCTCCGGAAGGAAAAAAAATGGGACGAATGCTGCAGGAAGGTTCGATCGATGCGCTTTTCGTGCCGCACCCGCCCAAAGAAGCTTTGCAGGGAGCCGGCGGGATCTCGCGACTCTTCGCTGATCCAAAACAAATGGAGATCGACTACTACCGAAAAAATGGCTTCTACCCGATCATGCACGCGGTGACATTTAAGGAGAATGTCTTGCGGGAGCATCCCTGGGCCGCACGGAGCATCATGGATGCGTTTGAGACAGCCCAGCACTTAACGAAGGAATTCTACGACGACCCGAATTGGTCCAGTCTCGTATGGGGCCGTCATCTGTTTGAAGAAGAAAGGAAGCTCTTCGGCGCTGACCCTTGGACCAATGGCGTCAAGAGCAATCAGCCCAATCTGGAGCGGTTCATGAGTTATTCTCTAGATCAGGGCTTGATGGAAAGGCCCATGTCGGTGGAGGAACTCTTTCATTCTACTACCCTGCAGACTTGATGGGTCGTGAAGTCCCGGCAGTCTCTGGCTGATCTCTTTGCAATTTCATAGACGCGGGTCCCAAACGCGCCCCTCTATCTTGCCTTTTGAACCGCTGGGCTGAACGCCTACAGGTTGACGTAATAAAACGTTTTCTGCCTGCCGTCACCGTAAACTATTCGCCGGAGCATTTTTCGTCGAGTTAAACGCAACAGGCTCATCCGTACATCAGACTTAGTGTGATGATATCCCCTCACCTGCAGCTCTTCCAAAACTTGGTCGAGGTGATGAGGCTCCGCGAAGAAACCTTCCGACTTCAGATCGAGAATGCGACCTTGAGTCCCCCCGGATTTCACCTTTTCCGCTAATGGAGCCGGAGCAGACATTGGTGCTTTGATGGCCTGGCTCACATATCGAGTCGTGTCGCTCGGCACATCGGCCAGGACGCGTTGCATGATGGCTGCCGCCATGGCGCCGCGTAGCTGAGCATCCTTAACCTCCGCGAGAGCCGCCTCTATTTCAGGTGCCACTTTCTTTGCACGTTCCAAAAGCTGGTCGATCAATTCTGTTTTCAATTAGCTCTCCTCCGATTAAGTCAACGCAGATCTGTTTGCCCTTTTGTTTTCGCCGGAAACGCGACCTTGTTAGCGATTTGTTTTGTTGAGAACAATGGGCAAACAAGGGTACGGTAGCCGTGTTTGCGCCCGTTTGTCAATTAGAACCGGATTAGCTAAGTACTTGTATCTGCGAGACGAATTGACTCGAAACAACGAAAAACGGAAAAGAACAGCGACGACCCGGCGAGAGTAAGCAGCTAATCTAGCGTAAGGGGAAACGGCAAAGTTGCCAGGGTGGTTTTTACTTTATGAAGTAGGCGTCTGTGGCAGGCCGATATGCCCGCGGCAGCCACAACGGACGGCGCAGCCCGCCAGGGCCAGGCGCGGGACGAGTCAGCGCCAGCCAACGTTTATACACCTCGTGCGCTTTGTTGGTATCGACGAAGACATCGCCATAACGATCTTCCGGCCCCACCCTCTCCACTCTAACCTTCTGATGCCAACAGTGCTGGCCGCTTATGAAGTCGGGCTGCACAGGAAAGGTTAGGTTCTGATGCACGCCGCCATCTTCCCACCAGATTCGTTCCGAGTCTGGATCTTCGCTCTTGAACGGCCGTATGCCATGAATCTGGCGCATCATCCATTTTCCCGGCTCGATCTGCTTTAAATCCACGAGCGCTGTTGACCAACGCTCACCACCGAAGTCTTCCTGCAAACGCCAGCGGCCAAGATGATGCGAGCAGGCAATGACCCCAGGTCTGATGCCTTCCGTAACCCAAACACGATCGATGAAGTACCCGATCTCGGTATGGACTTTGAGCAGATCCCCGATTTCCACGTCAAAGCGAAGGGCATCTCTGGTATGGAGCCAAAGTGGGTTTTTGTGAGATATCTCATAGAGCCATTTCGAGTTGCCGGAACGCGTATGAACCAGCGTCGGCAGCCGAAACGTCGGCAGAAGCAACATCTCGCCTTTTTCGATGTCGATGACCTTGCGGCTCACGTGGCTTTCGATATATCCGGGTAGAGCGTGCTCCGCCCACTTCCAATCTTTTAAAGTCTTTGAATAGAGCTCGAGCTTCCGCGACGGCGTTGGAAATCCGATGTATGGAGTCTTGTTGATCTCCACGCCGATTGCCATTCCTTCCTTGGTGATGACCTTCGTTTGCGGATGAACTTCCGCGCCTTGCAGATCTTCTCGTTTGAGCGTCTTTTCGTGCGTTCCGTAGATGTTATCCTCGACCAAGAAGGCGCCGTATTTGCGCATGTATTGCAACGGACTGAGCCCTTCGCCGGCGGCCGTTTCCGGAAGCCCGGGCACGCTGTTCTCAAATATCCAGCCATAGTAGTCATCCAGCGTGAGTTTCTTGCCCGGCTGATAGGGCGATTCGAAGTATTTTCGAATGCCGAGTGAACCATCGGGATCGATGCGCCAGGAGAGTTCAATCCAGAACTCGTCTTCCTCCCACACCTCGCCTAATCCTGCTTCACGATGCGCCTCGTAAGTAAAGTTGAACTTCTTTCCTTGTCTTTCCAACGCAACGCGCAGAACCGGCTGGCGGAAGCCGATCCAGCGCGCGGCATGGGTCTCCTGACTCATTAGATCATGCCGTTCCGAAGCATGCCCCATCGGCAGCACGTAATCGGCAAACCACGCCGTCTCGCTCCACGTAGGGGTCAGGCAAGCGTGTCGCTCGATCTTGCTTTCGTCGGTCAGCGCTTCGATCCAGCTCATGCCGTCTGGATTTGTCCAGACCGGATTGTAGACGCGCGTGAAATACATGGCGAGCTTGCCGCGCCCCTCTTTCAGAAAGTGCGGCAAGAGAAAGCTCATCTCGAAAAATGAAAGCGGATACTCGCGCGGCAAAAGCATCTCGTTCCAGATCTTCGGCGGCGGCGGCATCATCGGAGGGTTGGGAACGATTTTGTTCCAGGCATTCGGCGCCGTTCCTCCGGGAGTCGCAACGGCACCCGCCAGCACGACGAGAAATTCCAGCGCGCGCGCGACCTGCCAACCGCCGAGATTACCCGCCGCGGCGTTGCGCCAAACGTGTGTCGAGAGAGCCGATCCTGCCCTGCCGACCTCCCGCGCGACGTCGACAATCATTTTAGCATCGACGCCCGATTCCTGAGCCGCGAATTCCGGTGTGAACCGTGCATATTGCTCTCGGAGAACCGCAATGAACGAATCGAAGGTTTGCGGCTGATCCGGGTGCTCCTCGCGCATGTACTCGTCCCAGTTGACCCACTTTTTCACGAACTCCCGGTCGAACCAACTCTCTTGCAGGAGGATACTGCACATCGCGAGCAGGATCACGGCCTCGCTGCCGGGCCAGGGCGACAGCCAATAATCGGCCATCGATGCCGTATTGGAGAGACGCGTATCAATAACGCATATCTTGGCGCCTTTTGTCTTACCATCAATGATCCGCTGTGCGTGCGGGTTAAAGTAGTGCCCCGCCTCGAGATGCGCGCTGAGCAGGAGGATAAACCGGGCGTTGGCATGGTCGGGCGATGGCCGATCCGAGCCGTGCCAAAAAGCGTAACCGGCCCGCGCCGACGCTGAGCACACGTTGGTGTGGCTATTGTGACTGTCCAAACCCCAGGCGTGCATGATTCTCTGGTGATAGACCAGCTCGTGTCCCGGGCGGCCCACGTGGTACATGATTTCTGTCCGCCGGTCCTCTACGATCGCCTTGCGCACGCGGCCCGCGATATCGTCCAATACCTCGTTCCAGCTCACCCGCTCCCACTTGCCTTCGCCGCGCTTTCCTACTCTTATCAAAGGATAGAGAATACGCTCCGGATCCTTGACTTGGTTGATTGTGGCTGGGCCTTTGGCGCAGTTGCGGCCCCGGCTTCCCGGATGCGCAGGGTTTCCCTCAAACTTGCGGATGGTTGTGTTCTGCTTATCGACATAGGCCAGCAGACCGCACGCAGCCTCGCAGTTGAAACAGATCGTGGGGATGAGATTATAGCGCCTTTGGACTTTTTTTGGCCAATACGCTGGATCGTACTCCATCCAGTCTTCCCATCGGGACACCGGCGGGTAACTCGACAGCCCTCCGGGAGGAAGATCCAGGTTAGCAGCAGCCGGATTCAATGGCCGCAGATCGCCGCCACGTTCTTTGATCTCCTTCATGCAATCACTTCTTTGCCTTTTGACTTCCTTTTGCTTGCATCAGCTTAGCGGCACAGCCTGCCCGGCTTTGATCCACAGGTCTTCGAAGATCCACAGGCCCACTAAGGCGGAAAGAGAAGCAAGGATGTAAGCCACATCGGCTTCGGCGCGGAACCTGGAGGCGATCAGCAGGGCCAACGGAATCAATGCTCCAAAGCCGATAGCACCAGCCCAGAAGCTCTCGCTTAGCGGTCCTCTTTTTAGGAGGTCCATTGCTCGTCGCGCGTCCTCTGTCGCCCTACTCGAACAGAGCTCGGCGAGAATGATGGTGACGTTCAACGCCACCGAGGCGGCGAGCACTTTTGCCAGCGTATTGATAACAGTCGCGCCCGCCTCGAGGCTGATGGCGCAGATTAAGAGAACTGCGGCTCCCGCGGTAACAGTCTGGGCCAATAAGTTCCACCCGAAAAACGGGCTGAGCCATAGATCTCTTCCCCTTGCCTGAGCAAAGAGAAAAGCAGAATAACACGCGCTCAACCCGCCCAAAGCGGCGCCCAACCATGCGATCGCCATCGGTACAGAGCCGTTTCTGTTCGCCGTGAAAAGCCAGATCAAAGCCACCAGCGAGTAAAGCATGAGCACGTAACCGCCAAGCACAAGCCAGGATTTCAGATTCGGCTTAGTCAAAAGATAATAAAACCTCTCGGGGCGCTTGAGATCGATCACGAGCAAAAAGACGGTAAGAAATGTGAAGACAAGCGCGATCGCAGGGCTTACTG
>JBOHVR010000307.1:0-3708 GCA_050735755.1 Binatia bacterium | reverse complement strand
GTCGCTCAGGGCGGAGGCACGGAGACCAATGCGTCCTCAGGAGATTTTTCGGCTTTAGTGGCCCGCGGGAAAACGGCTTTCGAGCGCAATGACTTGCCGGAAGCAATCGATGCGTTCAAACGCGCCGCCACCCTCGACCCAAACCGGCCCGAGCCCCATGCCTATATGGGATTGATTCTCGCCCAGGCCGGACACTACGATGGCGCGTTTTTGGCTTTTGACCGCGCGCTCAAGGATAACCCCAATTTTGCGCTTGCCTTGTGGGGGAAAGGCATGCTCCTCTTTCACGTCAAGAAAGATCTCGCGGGCGCCCGGGCGAATCTCGAAAAAGTTCTGCGTCTGATGCCGGCGGGCCCGGAGCGCGAAGAAGTCCAGAAAACGCTGGTGGAAATCAACCTTCCCGGTAGCCTGGCGCCAGCCCAAACCAAACCGGCTCCGGCGGCGGCGATTAGCGGAACCGTGTCCCTTGGCAACGGAGTTAAACATCAAACGGATGGAAACGCGGTGCTTTTCATTATCGGCCGACCAGCGCAAAGCGGCGGCGGCCCGCCTTTAGCGGTAAAGAAAATTGAGCGCCCGAGATTTCCTGTCGCTTATAGCTTGAGTCAAGAAAACGTGATGATGCCGGGCGGCTCTTTCAGTGGCAAAGTCGCCATCTCGGCGCGGTTAGATAAGGACGGGAATCCAACCACGCGCCAAACCGGCGATCTGACCGGAGAATATAAGAAAAACCCGGTCGCGGTCGGCACGCAGAAAGTCGACATTGTCATCGACAAGGCAATGTAGGAGTTGTAAGGATGGTTCTCCATGGAATCGAGGGCATGGCCGGATCTCCTGACTCTTGTGCTCAACTGGGCGTCTTAGGGCGGCAGTCGGCGGCCGCCATTATCAAACAATTGTCGTTTCTTCTGAAAAGCTGATATCGCCGCGCTCGTCAACGGTAAAGGCGTAACTTTCTTTCTGATCGTCTTTCCCACTATGGGTCACAACCGATACCCGTTGCCCGTCGGTGCGCACGTGCACGATGCCAAACTGAGTCTTTTGATAGGCGTTGTGCACGGCTACGACTTCATCCTTTTTCCTTCCCTTGAGGCCGGTTGCGTTTATATCGCCCAGCCGGGCAAAGAACGCAACCATTTCCGTCACATAGATAAGCGGCTTGTCAACGGTGCCACGGGAGAACTTTCCCAGCGCACCCACGAGGCCCGCGCGCGGGTGGATATACTCTTTCGCTTCATTCTCGTCTCCGGATGAAATGACGCTAACAACGGGCTTGACCGCTTCGAGCATCCGCGGACTGAAATCGGCCGAGCCATGGTGGGGAACCTTCAGGATCTCGGCGGTCAGAGAAAGCGTTCTTGCCTTGGCAGCGTCGAGCAATCGCTCTTCGGATTCCTGATTGAGATCGGCGCCAAAAAGAAACCGAACGTTTCCTAGAGTCAGTTTCAAGATGACCGAGTGTCCGTTCACGGTGTGCGAGGCGGACAGCCCGCCCCCCGGCCTTCTCAGAAAAGGCAAGGCCGGTTTTCCCTGAATCGTTTCCGTAATCGGTCCGAGAATCTGGATCTGAATCCCCTCCTCGGCCAAGAATCCGAAGGCGCCATCGCCGCCGAATTCCAAGCGCCTGCACTTCAGTCCAGAGCTGTCCCTCTTGAGTTGGAGCAGCGCCTTCTTCCAACGCTGAAAAGGAGTATTCATCCGGCTCTCATCGGCTGTGAGCAGATTGTCCACCAAATCTACGGCGTAAGTTTTTCCATCGCTTTTTACCGTCTTGCCGAATGCTTCCACGTCACGGTCGTAAGAGTCCTTCACCAATCCATTGTGATAAACATAATCGGCGGTGATCAACGCCCTATTGTTACGACCGCGCCCTTCGATTAGCTTCGTGAGACCCTCGTAGTGATCCGCGTCGCCGTGAGTCACGACGACGGCATTGCAGTGAAGAGGTCGGGTGCGAAGAATGTGAGAATAGGCCTTCTTGATATAGTTGCGTAGGTGCTCTTCTTCGCCGCCATCCACCAGGAGGACCTTGCCTTTGGGTGTTTCAATGATCGCGGCGTCGCCCTGCCCGACGTCGACGAATCTGACCTTTAGGACCGGTCCGGGACGGAACTTGATCCGCGCCGGCAGAGCGCAAAGATACCGCACCCAGCGATAGCGTCGGTTCTGCGCATCCCAGATCCAGCGCCACATCTCCGCGACCTCCTCGCCTTCTTCCGTGACGACGCGGATTTGATCGCCCCAAAACAGCGTCGCAACAAGATTCGCTTTTGTGCGCGGCTTGCCATGCGCATACAACCGAATAATGTCGTCGTCCAAGAAACGGATTTCAGCCATAGTTGCCCCCAGGCCCGGCGCTTGCCGAGAAATTCCGTGGCAAGCGACCCTCCGGTCTCCGTCGATTTGGTTGGCACTCATACCGCAGTATGCCAATAGAGTCCAGTCGGGTGGTGCTCCTTGACACTTTACGATCCCGAGAATAAGCGTACTGAAGGAGGAAGGGATCATGGACGATAGCTTTGAGAATCATTGCTGGAAGGATGTTGTAAGCCCGGAAACCCTGGAAATTTACTCTCATTACCAGAGGCAGACTTATATTGGGCAAAGGCCGGCCTTGCTCGCAATTGATCTCTATAACCTGGTCTTTTACGGTGGCCCCAAGCCGGTGCACGAAATGGTGAGAGAATATCCCAGCTCTTGCGGTATCAATGCTTGGAGCGCGATCAAGCCGCTTCAAGAGCTCTTTGACCTCTGTCGTCGCCAGGGCATGCCCGTAATCTACACGACTACGGAGACGCGCAAGGAAGCAAAGCCTGGCTTAGTCTACGCAACCAACCGGCAGCGCTTGCAACTCAGCAGCCAGGACTTTGAAATCAGAGAGGAATTTAAACCCGCGGCCGGCGATCTGATCATCTACAAGGAAAGAGCCAGCGGCTTCTTCGGCACGCCCCTGATCGCCCACTTGACCCGGCTCGGAATTGATAGCTTGATCGTCTGCGGCGAGACCACCAGCGGTTGCGTGCGCGCGACCACGGTGGACGGGTACTCCTACGGGTTCCACATGACCGTGGTTGAAGAGTGCTGCTTCGATCGACACCTGCTCTCCCACCAAATCAATCTTTTTGATCTGCATCACAAATATGCCGACGTCATGCATCTCGACGAGGTCAAAGATCATTTGAAGAAAGAGCAGATGAAACAAGCGGTGTAAGATTGAGCCCTAGGACGTTGTAGTGTCCCCGAAGTTGTCAACCCCGAATGTTTTTTTCGGGGGTCAAGTCTGAGTTTCGTCTAGATTCCCGCTAAAAGCACGCGGGAATGACGGACTCTCGCAAGCGTTAACCGCCCGCACGCAGCAAGCTGCGAGGAATTAATCTAAAGAGATTCAAGCAGAAAAAAGGGCGAGTCTTCCTTCTGGTAAGCAAGACTCGCCCCATCGTACTGCGCCGCGATTTGTTAAGGTTTCGGGCCTAGTCCATCAAAACGCCCTCGTCTCTTCCGCCCCCGTGCTGATAAACAATTCGCTTGCCGGTTTTCTCATCGATTTCGTTGCGCTGCCCGCCGGCTTTGGCGAGATCTTCCGGCGTCGCCTTACTGCTATTTCCCAATAGGACCATTGGTTCATCGTAGGGATTGGAACCTTCGTAGTATTCGTGCGCGGGGATACTGAGAATCATTCCCGGCGAGAGTTCGTATTCTTCCTTGAGT
>JBOHVR010000306.1:0-7248 GCA_050735755.1 Binatia bacterium | reverse complement strand
GTTCAGAGCAGGGCTGTGCGTTGAGCGAGGCGATCGGCGGCGGTCCCGCTAAATCAGGAGAACCCGCAGGCGATCATGGAACCCCCGGCGGCTTGTTTTTCTTGTCGTAGTAACTGGCCGTGAATTCTGGTTTGCGTTTTTCACTAAAAGCGGCAGATCCCTCGTCGTAGTCTTTGCTCTGCCGCAGGTGGGCATAATACTCACGATGGACCTTGAATGCTTCTTCCCAGTGCTGGATGTCGTACAACAGTTTATGAATGTACTCTTTGGTATGCGCGGCAATCAGTCTCCCATTGCGGTTGATCGTCGTGCATAACTCCATGCAGTCATCGATCAGTTTGTCCGGTTGGCTGATTTTCTGTACGAGCCCGATACGGAACGCCGTGTCCGCGTCTATCATCTGACCGGTGTATGCGAACCAAAAACCCCAACCGAGGGGCAGTGTTAGCAGGTAAGATGGCCAGGCGGCCAAATGCGACCAGCGGACTTCGGCGCAGCCAAACTTCGCCGCCGGGACGCAATAGCGAATGTCACAGGCGAGAGCGAGACTAAATCCACCGCCCACCGCATACCCGTTGATGGCGGCGATAACCGGCTTGTTAAGCCCGAGCGCGTGAAGGTCGGAGTAGGGCCGGGTCCCGAACCGGCGGCCCTCGATCTGGCCCCGGGCGGCTGCGATGTTTTCCTTCAGGTCACCACCGGCGCAAAAAGAATCAGCGGAACCGGTCAGGATAATCGTCCAAACGTCCTCATCGGCCTTCGCCTCTTTCCACGCGTCGTCCAGCGCGTTGTACAGCTCGCGACTGATTGAGTTTTTCTTCTCCGGCCGATTGAGCTTAATGATGGCCGTATGCGGCTCTCTTTTTTCGTAAAGAATTACGGACTCAGGCATTGTTCGTTCCCCTTTCTCCAAAGTTTATGGATCATCCGCTGTCTCTATCACGAATCTCTATATAATCTCTATCTCGATCTCGCCTCTGTCTAGTACAGCACTTTTTCTTCATCTAAAGACTTGATTTCGTCCTCGCTGAGGCCGAGTAATTCACGCGCTATTTCGTAAGTATGCTCGCCCATCAGCGGGGCGAGGCCACGCACTCTACCAGGCGTGTCCGATAAACGGATGGGGACGCCTTCGGTGACGACTTCTCCGGCTTCGGGTTCGTTCATCTTTACCAGGAAGCCGGTGGCAGCGTATTGTCGATCGCGCTTGAACTGGTCTTCAACATCTTGCACGACCGCCGCACAGATGCCGATCGCCTGTAATTTCTCCATCACTTCGTATGGATCATGCTGCCGGGTCCAGCTCGTCACCCAGCGATCGATCTCTTCTTTGTGGCGCACACGACCCAAATGAGTCGCGAACTTGTTGTCGGGCTTCAAACCTGACTTCTCCAGCAAGCCGGCGAAGCGTTCCCATTCATCCTGGGTTTCGACCACGATGACACACCAACGGTCTTCGCCCGCACATTGGTAAGGACCGTAGGGCGCCGCAACTAGATTACGATTGCCCTCCGGTTGCGGTTCTCGATGGTTGACCGAGTATTCCAAGTATTTCGGCCCAAGCAGCGATGCGCCAATTTCCACTTGCGCGCTGTCGATCCATTGGCCGCGACCGGTTTTCTTCCGCTGGATGAGCGCCAGCACGACGCCGAAAGCACCAGTTATACCGCCCATGAAATCGGGGTGCTGAGTGCGCGGCTCGGCAGTCGCCGTGGTCGCACCCGCGTAATTCCAGAGATAAGTCGTGCCCATGGTGTTGCCGACGTTTGGCCCGTAGGTAAGGTCGGCAGCGTGGGGCCCGCTGCAGCCCATGCCCTTGACGCGAATCAAGATACAAGCCGGATTGATCTCTTTGAGTTGCGGATAGTCGAGACCCCACTTCTCGAGAATCCCCAGGCCAAAATTTTCCACCAGCACATCGGATTTTTTCACGAGCTGTTTGACGAGATTGCGCCCTTTCTCGGTTTGCATGTTCACGGTGAAAGACTTCTTGCCCCTTTGGAGCTTCATGAAATCCGGCTTCTTGTTCCATAACGCCGGATCCTCGCCTCGGTGGCCGTCACCGCGCAGGCGTGTCTCACATCGAATCACCTCCGCGCCGAATTCGCACAGCGCGCGCGCCACCGTCGGTCCCGCCGCGCCGGTGGTTAACTCTACGACTCGGATACCTTCCAATGGAAGCTTTGACATGGGTTTGTCTCCTGCGGTTATGGAGTACTGGAGTGATGGAGCATCGCGGATATCACCACTCCATTACTCCAATTCTAGATCACTCCACTAGCCCGTAAGGCTACAAGATCGTCTTGGGTCATGCCCAACTCGCCACAATAGATTTCTTCGTTGTGTTGGCCTATCAGAGGCGCGGTTCGCGTGACACGACCCGGCGCTGCGCTCAGCCTGGGCACGGGGCCAAAATGCAAATACTTGCCGATCACGGGATGTTCCATGTCGATGAATAGCTCTCGCACCTTCGTCTGTTCGCTGTTGATGAATTCTCCGACCGTATTGATCGGCGTCACGCTGATGCGCCGCTTTTGTCCTTCGTCGTAGAGTTCTTCTTTCGTATGGCGCATGCAGAATTCGGTGATTTCCTTAACCACGATCTCCGGATGTTTGCGGCGATAGGCCATCTTCTCGAACTCCGGACCCGAAATCGAGGGCGGCCGTCCCATCCAATCCACCAGCCGGCGCCATTGTTCTACCGGAATAATGAAGATGCGGGCGTAGCCGTTCTTCGTCGGGTAGGGATCGTAGAGGTCGGTCTCCTCGCCTTTGCGTGAAGCGCGCGCAGGCTTCTCTCCGGTGTAACTATAGGTGGGAATAAAGTAGCCGGCGATGTGCGCCGCGCACTCGTGCATCGAAACATCGATGTGCTGTCCCTTGCCGTCCTCTAAGCGATGGTAGAGCGCAACGGCGATGCCGAACGCGCCATAGGTCGATGCCATGCCGTAAGCGATCTCACCCGGTGGTTGCAGTGGCGGCTCCCCGGGCTCGCCCGCCAAATACAACAAATTTCCCAGCGCCAAGCCCGCGATGTCGGTTGCTTTGTAGTCCCGCCAAGGGCCGGTCTGGCCGAATGGCGTGAGTGACGCGACAACTAATCCGGGATTGCCTGCGCTCAATTCACCGTAACGGAGGCCCAATTCGGCGCACTGAGCCGGACGGTTAGTTTCAATGACGACGTCGGCCCTGCGAGCGAGTTCCAATAGGATCGCCCGGCCGTCAGGTTTCTTGATATCAAGCGTGATGCCACGTTTGTTGGTGTTGTAGTGCAGAAAGTAGAGGCTCTTCTCAGGGTGCGGCACGTCATCTTTGAAAGGCGGAACCCGGCGAGCCTCATCGCCGCATGGCGGCTCGATCTTCACCACGTCCGCGCCCATATCAGCCAGCAGCTTCACGCAATGGAAACCTAACGGTCCCGCCAAATCCAACACGCGGTAACCGGAGAGCGGCGCGCTATCGTCTTGTTTCACCATCGTAGATAACCTTCAGAGATAATTCGGACGTGACTAGGCCAGTACTGTTACTCGGCTGCGGCCATGATGTCAAGCCAGTGAACAAATCCGCTTGACTTGTTATTCTCGGCGTGATTACGCTCGGGCCACTATTGAGAGGACCCGTATGGCCAAAAGGAAATATTTGATCGCTCTGTGCGTGGATCGCTTACGGTTTGGTGAGCCTCGCCGCGGCGGAATCTGAGAGTCTCACCGTTGCTTACTCATCGTTTCACAAGCCGAACCCGAACCTGATCATCGGCCACCGTTTATGAAGATAATCGACGACAGCGGATTTATCCGAGCGCTTTACAAAAGATAGCTCTTCTTATAAACAGCAAAAAGCTAAAAACAGCGTGGAGGAAAACCATGTTAGACGGAAAGCTAAGAATTGCTCCGACCTGTTATCATGTGCTTCATCTCGTTCCGGTCATGGCGGCCCATGAGATGAACTTTTTCTACGATGAGGGTCTCAGGTCTGCCGACGGCTCCCTCAGTTATAAGATTCTGCGCCAGGCCATGGTGCCTTTTGGGCTGGAGAAGCTGGCGATTTCACAGGCAATGAAGGAAAGATCGGTAGACATCGCGCTGGACGTGCAGTCGCGGACGGTTTTCTATCAGCGGGCCCGGGGCGCGGATCTCTACATCATCGCGGGCTGGAGAAACCAGCACACCAACGAGTGGATTGGCCCGCCGCACATCAAGTCGTTGAAGGAACTCAAGGGAAAACGAGTGGGCATTAGCGATTTCAACAGCATTCGTCATTGGGCGATACAGATTCAGTTGGCAAAGGCGGGATTGGATTTGGAGCGAGACGTGGAATGGGTGAGACTGGGAGTTGCCACTCGCCATCATATCGAGGCCCTTCGGAGCGGGAAAGTGGAATGCGCGCCGGTGCCGCCTTGGCATGCGGAAGATCTGAAGAAAGACGGATTCAACGCGCTGGTCTCGCCAGGGGATCAATATCCCGATGGCCGCCCCGAACGGATCATTGCCGCGACCGGGCGGATCCTCGAGGAGCGGCCCGATTTGGTCAAGAGCTTTCTCAAGGGATTGATCCGCTCTTATTGGTTTGTGCGCGATATGCCGAAAAATCTCGATTACATCAATAATCTCGAAAAGAGGCTTCGGGTCCAGACGGCCGACCCGGAAGAGCGGGTGGTCAAAAACTCCGAGCGCTCGACGCGCGATTTGGAAGCGATGCCGTTTCCCATTGACGGGCTCGCCACCGGATTCGAAGACATGTTATCGGAGGAGAAAAAACTCGGGGAGCTCAATTACAACGTTCCACCGATCAAAGAGGTAGCGGCGCAGGACCTAACTAAAGAGGCGTACAAGGAACTGCTGGCGCGAAAGGAATTACAGCCAGAACATCAGCGCGTGAGCGCCATCGCACAAAAGTGGGGATACTAGCAGCGGAATGGAATGGTGGAATATCAAGTGGTGGAGTGTTATTTCATCACTCCAGTTTCGATGAGCAACACTCGAGGAGGCGGTTATGCTAAACGGAAAACTTAGAATCGCTCCGACCTGCTATCATGTGTTGCATCTCATGCCGGTCATGACGGCCCACGAAATGAACTTGTTTTTCGATGAGGGTCTCAAGTCTGTCGATGGATCTCTCGCTTACGAGATTCTTCCCGATTCGATCGTGCCCTTCGGCCTGGAAAGGCTCGGAATCTCCCAGGCGATGAAAGAAAAGTCCGTGGATATCACCCTGGACGTTCAGCCCCGCTCGGTCTTTTTTCAACGCGCTCGGGGCGCCGATCTCTATATCATCGCAGGCTGGAGAAACCAGCATACCAATGTCTGGGTCGGCGCGCCCCATATCAAGTCGTTGCAGGATCTGAAGGGAAAGAAAATCGGCATCCTCGACTTTGGCAGCATCCGCCAGTGGGCGATGCAGATTCAATTATTCAAGGCCGGGGTCGATTCGGAAAAGGACGTCGAGTGGGTGCGGGGTTTGTCCAATCCGATTCATATCCCGGCGCTCAGGAGCGGCAAGGTGGACTGCATACCGGTCAAGCCCTGGCACGCAGAGGAACTCAAGAAGGAAGGCTTCAACGCGCTCGTTAATCCTGCGGATCAATATCCCGATGGCCGCCCGGAGAGGGTCATCGCGGCGACCGGAAGGGTTCTCGAGGAGCGGCCCGATTTAGTCAAAAGCTTTCTTAAGGGAATGATACGGTCGTACTGGTTTATGCGCGATATGCCGAAAAATTTTGAGTATCTGTCTAACTTGGGAAAACGGCTCCATATCCGGAGTGCAGATCCGGAGCAGCGGCACATCACCGTTTCAGCTAACACTCCCATCGACCTTGAGGCCATGCCCTTTCCCATCGACGGGCTTGCAACGGGATTCGAGGATATGTTGGGCGAGGAGAAGAGGCGTGGAGAGCTCAATTACGAGGTTCCGGCTATCAACGAAGTCTGCGCGCAAGATCTAGTGCGCGAGGCCTTTCAGGAGCTGAGACAACGTAAAGAGTTGGAGCCCGAGTATCAGCGTCTCAGAGGCGTCGCACAAAAGTGGGGTTATTAAGTCATTAACAAAGAGAAGTTACGAACAAAGGACAAGGAGGCGAAAAATGGAGCGAATAAATTCGATAGGGGGTTTTTCTCTAGTTACGCTCGCTTTGACCCTGGGGTTTTTTCTTTCGACGGCCGGCGCGCAGTCCGAGCAAGACTTCTTCAAAGGGAAAACCATCACCGTCATCGCGGGTTCTTCGGCAGGCGGGGGAACTGACAGCCTGGCGCGGCTTCTGGCCCGCCACTTGGGTAAGCAGATCCCTGGAAATCCTAAAGTAGTCGTTACCAACATGGCGGGCGCCGCGGGGCTGATCGCGGCCAATCACCTCTACAACCGGTCACCTAAGGACGGCACCGCGATAGGCACGATGGCCACCGGCTTGACGTTTCGCACGGCTAAGCGCGACCCCGCGCTCAAACTTCAACTGGAGAAATTCACTTACCTGGGCCAAATCGCGTCGGAAGGCAACCTAGTGTACTTCAGATCGGAGTCGCCGTTTTCGAGTATTGAGGCAATTAAGAAAGCCAACAAAGAGGGCAAGAAGCCCAAGATGGGAGCCCAGGCCAAAGAGCACAACTCTAATGTGGTGCCTAAGGCGATGGAAGCACTTCTTGGCATCGACGTGGATGTGGTTTATGGCTACCCGGGAACAGCGGAGATATTGCTCGATATAGAACGGGGCGCGCTTGACGGACGTGCCCAGTCCCGCGGTTCTCTGTTTGCAACCAGGAGCCATTGGATGGAAAAGAACTTTATCAAGGTCTTGACCGTCACGTCGCCCCAGCGCGATTCCCGCTTGCCGAACGTGCCGACTCTTGAAGAGCTAAGTCCCGCGGACAAGAAGCCCCTGCTCGAAGCGATGTATTCCGTACAGGGACGAACATTTGCGATGCCCCCGGACGTTCCTCCCGAACGGGCCAAAATCCTCCGTGACGCGTTTGCCGCGATGCACAAGGATCCAGGGTTCCAAAAAGACGTGGATAAATTGGGTTGGAATGATGAGTTGATACGAGGGGAGGAGTTGAACAAAAAGGTAGAGGGCCTCGTACACAATGAGGTGGCAATGGGGTTTTTTCGAAAAATTTTGCAGTAGCGAGCAAGGATTCGCTCGAGTAAATCTCACAACACCAACAACAGGATCAGCATTGTGAGCGCGATACCAGTGCCAGGCTGGGGCGGATTTAAACCCGCCCCAGCCTGGACTTTACAGTCGTGGTAGGTTTAGCC
>JBOHVR010000305.1:0-5050 GCA_050735755.1 Binatia bacterium | reverse complement strand
GAAGAATGCCGAGAGGAATACCCAGGATGATCGCGATTCCCGTTGACATCGCCACCAGAAAGAGATGTTCCAACGTGAGTTCGAGCAGCTCGGCCCGGTTGACCAGGAAAAACTCGCCCAGCGTCATGATACCCCGGCGATCTCCTCGGGATCGCGCAGGCAGTCCGCGAATGCGCGCGCTTCCGCATCCTGCGAGGCCAACAGTTGGTCCGGGGCGCCCAACAAAACCATTCTGCCATCTTTGAGAAGGCCGATACGCGTGCCCAGCAGAAAAGCCTCGCGCACGTCGTGAGTGACGAAGACGACCGTTTTACCCAGCCGCCGCTGCAGCGTTTGAAACTCCTGCTGAATCTCCCGGCGCGTGATCGGATCCAAAGCGCCAAAAGGCTCGTCGAGCAAGATGATGGGCGGGTCGGCAGCCAGCGCGCGCGCAACCCCGACCCTCTGGCGCTGCCCGCCCGAGAGCTCGTGAGGATAGCGGCCGGCAAAACGATCGGGAGCCAGTCCAACCAGCTCCAAAAGGCTTCCGACGCGGTCCCGGATCTTCTTCTCGTCCCACCGTTCCAGACGAGGAACTAAAGCGACATTCTCTTGAACGCTAAAATGTGGAAAAAGACCGATCTCCTGAATCACATAGCCGATCCGCCGTCTGAGGCGGATCGGATCCCATTCCGTGGTGGCGGTTCCTTCAACCAGAATTCTGCCTTCCGTTGGATCCAACAGACGATTGATCAATTTCATGGTCGTGGTTTTGCCGGATCCGCTCCGGCCCAACAACACCAGCGTCTCTCCCTCTTGAATCTCCAAACGAAGGTTCTCCAACAGGGTCCTTCCCCCCGGGAGCCGAAAGGCAACATCGTCGAACTGGATAGCGCTCTGATTCGTTTCACCCGCCATAGCTGGACAATCCCCATTGATTCTCTTATCTATATATTCTGCAGCAGAACTCGTGAAAGCAGAATACCTACCGCCCATTGTTACGGCAAGTCAACGCGCGTCCTGGCACCCCGCCGCGCCTTCGATTTGGTGTTTTAACGGTGTCTCTCCGACTCGGACCGTGACCGTCTCGGTCTTGCGCACGCTCCTTGACCAACCCCGATGGCTGGACGCTTACCTTCTGTATGATGAGAAAGGATCGGAACTCTTCGAGCGTATTTGCCAACTCCCCGAATACTATCTCACGCGCACGGAAGACTCGATTCTCGCGCGCCACGCCGCTGATGTGATCGCCGCGACGCCCGTGGAGTGCATCGTTGAACTGGGCGCCGGCTCGGCAAAAAAAACGGTGCACCTGCTGCGCGAGCAGATGCGCCAGCGGGCGGGAGGCACATTCGCGCCGATCGATGTCAGCTTGGCCGGCATGATCGCCTCGCGGGAGGCTCTGCGGCAGCAGTTTCCCGGGCTCTCCTTCTGCGGGCTTCAGGCGCGCTTTGAAGACGCGGTGACCGGTATCCGCAAGAGTCTGCCGACGCTGTTCTTGTTTCTCGGCAGCACGATGGGAAATCTAACGCGATTCGAGTATGTGCGTTTTTTCGAATTGCTCAGCAACGCGATGGGACCGGACGATTTTCTCTTGCTCGGGGTGGATTGCGTCAAGGAAGTTGAAGTGCTCGAGAAGGCCTATCACGACTCGGCGGGTGTAACGGCGCAGTTCATTCTTAACGTTTTTGATCACATCAACCGCGTCGCTGGAAGCAATTTTGATTGCGGCAAGATGCGCTACTTATCCAGGTATAATCCGCGCTGGCGACAGATCGAGATGCAGGCCGCGACCTCAGAGCCCCAAGAGGTCCGCTTTCCCGCCGGCGCGGTTCTTTCATGGCATCCGGATGATCCGATCCTGGTTGAGATCAGTCGGAAATTTGATCCCATCAAACTGCAGCAGCAACTGCAATTCTTTGGTTTGCGGCCGCTGGAACGATTCTCGGATCCAAGAGGCTGGTTTTCGTTGCTGTTATTAAAAAAAGATGATCATTCTGCTCTCCAACGATGACGGTATCCAGTCCGAAGGCCTGCTGGCGCTGGAGCGAGTGTTTTCGGAACTGGGGGAAGTCTATACGGTGGCGCCGGACCGCGAGCAGAATTCGATGAGCCACGCCCTTACCCTGCACCGCCCGCTGCGCGTTCACGAAGTCGCAGAGCGCCGATTTTCCGTCGATGGCACTCCGACCGATTGCGTGAAACTCGCTCTCACCGGTCTATTGCCGATCAAACCCGATCTTGTGGTGTCCGGCATCAATAAGGGTCCCAATTTAGGCGATGATATCATTTATTCCGGCACCGTCTCGGCGGCGATTGAAGGCACGCTTCTGGGGATTCCGTCCATCGCCGCGTCGCTGGTGACGTTTCGGGACTTTCACTTTGAGACCGCCGCCGAATTTACCGTAACCCTCGTCCGGCGCACGGTTGACGTGGGGCTGCCTCCTAACACTCTGCTCAACATCAACGTTCCCTCGGTTCCAAAGAACCAGCTCAAGGGCTGGCGCCTGACGCGTCAAGGGAAACGACATTACAATGAACAGGTGATCGAGCGTCTCGATCCCCGGGGGCGGAAATACTATTGGATAGGAGGCGATGATTTGGGTTTCACCAGCGACGAAGGCACGGATTGCGTGGCCGTTACCGAAGGCTATATCTCGGTAACCCCTTTGCAGATAGACATGACCGACCATCGTTTGCTTCAGAAGCTTCAGACGCTGGACTTTAGCTGGCCGTAGAATTCCCCGCCGGGATTGCACGCGAGGTAACGTGTTCGAGCAAGGCGCTGACCAGCAGGTCAGATTGGACAAATGGTTGTGGGCCGCGCGTTTCTTTAAGACTCGCAACCTGGCCGCGATAGCAGTTACCCGCGGGAAGATCCACGTGAACGGCTTCCGCGCCAAACCCGCCCGTCACGTTCAGGTGGGAGATTGTTTACAAATCACACACGGTCGCTTCGATTGCGTCGTTGTCCGCGCTCTGCCAAAACAACGCGGTCCCGCGGCACGGGCAAACTTACTTTACCAGGAGACCGAAGAGAGCGCGCGGCAGCGTCAAGAAATCGCCAGCCAACGACGCGCCGAACCGGCACCCCAACGCCACTTCAAAGGACGACCCGTCAAAAAAGACCGCCGCGCCATCGTACGGTTTACGCGGGGAGGACTTTGAGATCAGTTTTACCAAAACAAAAGGGTAGATTAAAACCATTAACCTACCCGTTTTCGTAACCGAGGAAGAGAAGAGTAGTCTTACTGCTTCTACTACATTTTGCTCTCCTCCATCTTCTTTTTCTTTTCCTGTGCCTTGCCCTTGGCCTCGGCTTTGCTTTTCTTTTCCTTAGCGGCTGCGCCCCCCGCCTTCTTCTCTTCTACCTTGGCCTTGCCTTTGGCTTTGTCCCCCTTGACTGCGCCCTGCGCTTTTTTCTCCATTGCCGGGCTGGCTGGAGTTGCAGGCGTCGCCGGTTCGGCTGCAGCAAAGCCGAGACCGCTGAAAGCCAAAATGACTAACGCAACAACCAGGGTCTGGATGCTTTTCATGGAATCGCCTCCTTTTCCAACGGTCCTTTTGACGTCGCCATGCGAGATTCCTTCAATACGGCGCAACTGTATCACTCTGATGGGAACGGATTGGTAAATTCCCGATTTGGCGGCAGAATTTCAATCCTTCTCCATAGCCATGATGTCCATCCCGAGTCGGGCTGCTTAGACCTTACAAAACATGATATCACGGAGTACGATTAAAATACTAGGGCTTTGATCTTGACATTGATGAATAAGAGTATAGATTCCCACGTCGAAAGAGTTATTGAATTTCCTACCGAAAGGGGGTGAAAACGATGCTGAAAGGATTGACGAGTCTGTTTGTTGCGGCCTTCCTCGCACTCTCTGTTGCCGCCTCAGCTCTTGCAGACGAAATGAAAGGCAAGATCACTAAGGTCGCCAATGAGGGACGCGAGATCACTGTGAAATCCAAAGATGGCAAGGAAGTTACAGTGAAGATCAGCGGTAGCCGTACCAAACTCGACGGAGTGGGTGACCGCTCCGGGCTGAAAGAAGGTCAGAGCGTAACCGTCGATCATGACGGGGGCGAGGCCAAGAAGATAACGGTTAAGGCAGCCAAGTAAACTCAGTCTAGAACTCGGCTCTAACCGGTAGAAAGGGAACAGGGGCAAAAACCTGTTCCCTTTCTTTTTACCTTCCAGTTTTACCTTCAAGGTGTAACTAAGACTTTCAACCTAAGTCCTTAATATTACATGAAAATCCTCTTGACATTCATGAATAAATAGATAGATTGCACCGTCAAAGAACTATCTTGCGGCAGAAAGGGGGTGAAAGAACAATGAAAACGCAAATTTTAGCGCTTCTGTTGGGGCTGGTGCTGATTCCGCTTGTTGCCCTGGCCCAAGAGAAGAAAGGGACCATCGCCAGCTTCGATGAGGGCTCGAGGATGGTGGTAATCAAGGGCAAAGACTGGGAACAAAAGGCCAAGGTCGGCAGCAGCCTTGCTTCGGAGAAAGCCGATCTTCTCAAAGAAGGAACGAAAGTCAACGTTGAGTTTGAGGATCGCGGCGGTGGGGATATCAGAGTAAAATCGATTAGCGGACGTTAGTCTTTGTCCCAGACGTGAAGCGGGGAGATTTCTGCTCCCCGCTTCACTGTCTCAATAGCGGCCTCTCAGCTGCTTAATCCCCCGCATGCACGGCGCACCTTGCCCTCGGCGAGAAATTCCTTGGCCGCCGCCTGATTTCCCTTCGCCGGTTGAAGCCTTCCCAAGCGGCGCTGCCGAAGATTTGCCCTCAGCATCCGCATCCACACGACTTCGTACATAAGCGCAGCGGTACCCGGTAACAGAAGAGGGCCGGAACGACCATCTTGCCAGCTTTAGTGGCGGTTGGCTTTGACACTTTTCTCGTTAACTCGGCGCGCGGACTGCCAGCCGCCCCAAGCGCTTAAAATCCTCGCATCCTTAGGCCCATGTAAGCGGTAAGAAGCGTCAAAATTAGCAGCGGTGGGATGGTCATTTTCAAGCGCCGAGTCACGGAGGTAATGTCCTGAGACGAAATGGGATCACC